>NZ_JBFRFS010000003.1:0-239073 GCF_052114945.1 Glaciibacter sp. 2TAF33 | reverse complement strand
GGAGTTTGACGTGGGTTCCGGCGTGGGTTCGGCCGATGCCGATGTGCCGGAGTCGGCCGGGCAGGCGCAGTGTGACGGTGCCGGACTTGTCGATGCGGTCCTCTCGGACGCGGTCGTGCGTGGGGGTGGTTCCGGTGGGGGTGGCCTTGATGCGGGTGTCGTAGGCCGTGGCCGGGGTGGCCCGGTGCGGGAGTGATCGGTGCGGCCGGTGGGTGTTGTACTCGCGGGTGAACTCGTCGAGCAGTGTCTGTAGTTGGGCGATCGTGTCCGGTTGGTCGGGTTGCGCGGTGAGCCACTTCTTCAGCGTCTGCCAGAGCCGTTCGATTTTGCCCTGGGTGGTCGGATGGTTTGGTTTGCCGTTCTTCTGGACGATGCCCAGGCGGTGGAGGTCGTGCTCGAGGACGGTGCGTCCGCCGGCGTTCTTTCCTCCGGCCAGACGCACGGTGTAGACCATGCCGTTGTCGGTGAGGGTGGAGGCGGGGTAGCCGTGTCCCGCGGCGGCGGCGTGGAAGCTTTCCGCGACGATCCGGGCGGTGATCCGCGGGTGTGCGCTCAGATGCAGCAGGTAGCGAGAGTGGTCATCAAGCCAGGCGATGATCTCGGTGTCGGTGGCGGTGTCCAGCCGATAGTGGGTGAAGTCGGACTGCCAGGTCTCGTTGGGTGGGGAGGCTTCGAAGCGGACGTAGGACGATTTGGGGCGTTTGGCGGGCTCCGGGCTCACAAGGCCGGCACGGGCCAGGATCCGGTTGATCGTCGCGCGGGACAAGGTGACATGGTGCGTGTGCTGCAGGCGCCAGCCGATCGTCTCAGCGCCCGCATCCAGGCCCGCTCGGACGAGTCGTCGGCGCAGAGCGAGTACGGGCTCGACCAGCTCCGGTACTGTCGCCCCGGGAGAGGTCTTCGGCCGTTTGGAGTGCGGTTCGAACGCGGCATCGCCCTCAAGCCGGTACCGGGTCATGAGCTTGGATACCCAGCCCTGCGTAACCCCGTACCGGCGGGCAGCTTCGGACTGGGACTGACCGGATAGGACGGCCGTGATCACGAGACGCTGCTTGCTCATGCCCCAGCGTCGCCGTGACCATGCCGATCACGCGAGACATTTCATTCCGATGTCCCGAGACACCCCATTCCGATCTCCTGAACCAGGACACCACCGTCTCCGCACTGTGTGATGTCTCAGGACAACGGAATAGCCCGATATCGGCCACATTGTGATGAATGTGCCGGTTGGTCAGGATAATGTTCCCATGACCGAACGAATCGGAATCATCGGCGGAGGCATCCTCGGAATCGCGCTGGCGCGCGCACTCGTGCTGAAAGATTCAGGCGACGTGACGGTGATCGAGAAAGAAGACCGCGTCGCGGTGCACCAGACCGGTCACAATTCGGGAGTCGTGCACGCGGGCCTCTACTACGCGCCCGGGTCGCTCAAGGCGAAACTGTGCGCGGAGGGCCGCGTCGCCACCCGCGAATTCTGCCGCGACAAGAACCTGCCCTACCGCGAGCTCGGGAAACTCGTGATCGCCGTCACCGACGATGAGCTGGGCGCGCTGGCCGGCATCGAGAAACGAGCGCTTCAGAATCGCGTGCCGGGGCTCCGTCGGATCGCCGGCCACCAGCTGCGCGAGATCGAACCGCACGTGGCCGGGGTGGCAGCCCTGCACTCGCCGCACACCGCAGTCGTCGACTACACCGCCATCACCGAGGCGATGGCCGACGACGTACGCACCGGGGGCGGGAGCATCCGCTTCGGCCATGAAGTGACGGGAATCAGCCAGGGGCCGGCCGGCATCCGCGTCACGACGACGCGCGGCTCGGACGTCTTCGACCGGGTGATCGTGTGCGCCGGCCTGCAGTCCGACGTCGTCGCCTCGTTCGTCGGCGCGTCGCCCTCTCCCCGGATCCTGCCGTTCCGCGGCGAATACTGGGCGCTCGCCCCCCACCGCGAGCACCTGGTGAATGGCATGATCTACCCCGTGCCCGACCCCGCCTTCCCCTTCCTCGGCGTCCACTTCACGCGCGGGGTCTACGACGGCGTGCAGGTGGGTCCCAACGCGGTTCCCGCGCTCGCGCGCGAGGGCTACGGCTGGGGCACGATCTCGATGAGGGACACCTGGGGGTCGGTGACCTGGCCGGGCTCGGCCGCACTGGTGAGGAAGTACTGGCGGATGGGCGCGCAGGAGATCGCTGCCTCCCTGCTCAAGCCGCTCTACTTCAAGGCGGCCCGAAGATTCGTTCCCGAACTCGAGATGCGCGACCTCACCGCGAAGACGGCGTCCGGCGTCCGCGCGCAGGCGTGGGAGCGGGGCGGCGCCCTCCTTGACGACTTCGCCGTGGACCAGGTCGGCAGCGTCACGCTCATCCGCAATGCCCCGTCGCCCGCCGCGACCTCCGCCATGGCGATCGCGGACCACATCGTGCGGACCTACCTGCGTCCGGCGTAGCGGATGCCCGGGAAAGGCCCGGTCCTGGATCCCGACTTCGATGATCCCCGCCCGCCGGCGCAAGAGCGCCCTATGCTGGGTGCGTGATGGACGATTCGGTGGCCCAGGTCGCCCGCAAAGCGCGACGCAGCACCCCCTTGCGGTTCCTGGCCCGCGCCGGTTTCGCGGTCAACGGCATCCTGCACATCCTGATCGGTGCGATTGCGATTGCCCTGGCGTTCGGCAGCAGCGGCGGCGAGGCGGACCAGTCCGGTGCGTTGCGTCAGCTCAGTGGGACGCCCGGCGGGGCGTTCGTGATCTGGGCCGTGGTCGTGGGGATGTTCGCCCTCGGCCTCTGGCTGGTGCTCTCCGCGTTCCTCACGGTCGGTGCGGACGCCAAGCGGAAGTGGGGCCGGCGCCTTGCGGAGCTGGGCAAGGCGGTCGCCTACCTGGCGCTCGGCGGGGCCGCGCTGACCGTCGCGCTGGGTGGAACAACGGATGCCGCCAGCAGCGCCAGCAGCGCCAGCGCGAAGCTCCTGGCGACGCCAGGCGGCGTGTTCGTCCTGTTCGCCGCGGGAGTGCTGGTGCTCGGGATCGGCGGCTACTTCGTCTACAAGGGGGTGGCGCGGAAGTTCACCGAAGATCTCGCGCTACCGAGCGGTCCCGCCGGACGCGCCACGGTCGGTTTCGGCGTGTTCGGCTATGTGTCCAAGGGTGTTGCCGTCGGCGTGGTCGGCGTGCTCGTGATCGTGGCGGCGTTCACGCTCGACCCGAGCAAGTCCACGGGACTGGACGGAGCACTGCGTTCACTGGCCGCCCTCCCGTTCGGGATGGTCATCCTGGTGATCGTCGGCGCCGGACTGATCGCCTACGGGCTGTACTGCTTCGTCAGGGCGCGGCGGGCACGGCTGTAACCTGCTGGGCATCCTCCGGCACCCGCACGGTTCGCCACACGTCGAGCGCGATCACCCCGCTCAGGACGATGAGCGACAGCGAGAATGACGCCAACGCATCCGTCGTCCAGTGATAGCCGAGATAGACGCGGCTCACCATTGCGGCCACGATGCAGACGCCGGCGAAAAGGTAGCCGATGACGGCGCCCGTGATGCTGGCGCGCCGCGATACGACCAGGTAGGTCGCCACCAGCATGAAGTCCGAGGCGCCGAGGACGTGCCCGGACGGGAACGAGAACGTGGTGTCCGGGCCGAACAGCATCTGGTCGAGCGGCGGGCGTTCGCGTCCAACGGCGTGGCCGATCAGCTGGGCGACGATGACCCCGAACAGCATCGCCGCCGCCAGGAGCAGGGGGCGCCAGGCGTGGCGGCGCACGAATCCCCAGGCCACAGTGGCGACCAGGACGATCAGCGGCAGACCCACCGGTCCGAACACGATGGCCAGGGCGATCATCACGACCGTCAGCACCGGGGATCGGAGCCCGAAGAGGTAGTGCTGTACGTCACGGTCGAGGCCGGTCGCCCCGCCGGACAAGGCCAGGACGTTCACCAGGATCACCGTGAAGCCGGCCGCCCCGACGACGGCCAGGGCGATGACGATGGCAATCAGCCGCTGGCGCGCCGGTCGCGGCAGCGGGCGGATGTCGACGATCCACTTCTGGTGTGCGTTCCGCCAGGCATCACCGTCGCCCAGCGCGCGAACACCCCGGCGCACGGCGTCCGGCACCAGCGGGCGGCCGGGACCGAGCTGTCTCTCGCCGTCGATCTTTGCCGCGATCGGGGCCCACAGCACGATGGCGACGCCCACCCCGAGAAGGACGGCGCCGATGGTGTCGCTCAGCCAGTGCGCACCGAGGTAGATCCGGCTGAGCATCATGGCGACGGTGTAGAGCGTTCCGGCCACCCACACCCACACCCGCGGGAAGAGGATCGCCAGAACCGCGGCCGTGACGGCGGCGTTGGCGGCATGACCCGACGGGAACGAGCCGAAATCGACGACCACCGCGATCTCGTCCGGCCGTGCCCGGCCGAACGCGTGTTTGAGAACCTGCGCGAGGACTCCGGTCGCGAGGGACGCGGCGAGGTAGTAGCCGGCCGTCCACCGTCCCCGAACCCGCCAGAAGATGACGACCAGGATCACCGGCACAACCAGGGTGGCGATGACGCCGCCGCCGATGGTGCTGAGGCTGAGGGCGAGGAAATCCCAGACCGGCGCCCTGAAGTCCGACATCTCCATCATCCAGTTGGTGTCAACGGCGAATGGGGCCCCCTGTTCACGCAACGTAATGACAATGCCCAGCGCCACGGCACACACCAGCGCGGCGATGCCGCTCACCAGCGGCCAGTGGTTCGCAACCCGTTTCGATGCTTCCTTCGCCGCCTGTTCCGGCCCCGGCGCGGCAGCATCGCCGCCGGGCGTTCCGGCCCCTACCCGGTGACTCGTCATGCGCTACTCGCCGACCGGCACCCGGACGCGAAGCGCTCCCGGCTCGATCCAGGTCTTGAACGCGATCGCCTGGCCGCAGCTGTCGCCGTCGAGTTCGATGTCGGAGGCCCGTTCGAGCTTCACCACGAGTTCCCGGCCCTTGACGTACCGGAGCGCGCGCACCTCCTTGGTCAGACCGGTGACCTTCCGACCGATCTCGGTGCGCCGCAGCACGCCGTTCTCCCAGATGATCTTCCCGGTGATCTGCAACCAGCCGATCACGCCCTTGGGCCGCAGGATGACCATCTCGAATTCGCCGTCGTCGATGGCGGCCTCGGGCAGCAGCAGGATATTCGCCGGCAGCGACCCGCAGTTGCCCACGATGATCGTGTGGGCGGTCGTCCGGCGGGCCGGCTTGCCATCCAGGCTGTACCGGAAATGCAGCTGGTTCTTGTCGCGCATGGCGGTGACGAGGGCGCTCACATACGCCAGCCAGCCGACCTTCTTCTTCAGCTCGTCGTCGGTGTTCGCCAGCATCGTCGCGTCGAGGCCGAGTCCGGCCATCACGAGGTAGGCGTGCCGGCTGGTTGAATCATCAGCTCGGCGGATGTCGATCATCGCGACGTCCACGGGGCGATCTGTCCCAGAGAATGCCGCGTGCAGCGAGTGCTCGAGGTCATCCAGCGTGAGATCGAGGTTGCGGGCCAGCAGGTTCCCGGTGCCCGATGGCAGGAGGGCGAGGGACGCGACACTGCCGTGCACGGCCTCGGCCACCACCCGCACGGTTCCGTCGCCTCCCGCGGCGATCACCATGGTGGCGCCGGCCTCCAGAGCAGCCCTGGTCTGGCCCCGGCCGGGATCCTCTTCGCTGGTCTCGAACCAGAGCGTGTCGGCCCAGCCGGCGCCCTGCTCGGCAGCCACCGCGGCCTTCAACTCGTCGAGGTCGACCTTGATCGGGTTGTACACGACGGCAGCCACCCGCACCGGTGTTGTCGTTTCCTGCTGCGTTGACTGGATGACGTCGTCGGTCATGGTGCCTCATTCTCGTGCGCCTCGGTGGAAAACGCTTCCCACGCGAGCCGGCGCTGGGCTCGCGGATCGGATTCTACGCGATCACGCTCGGCGATGATGAGCGTGGTGCGGACTTCTTCGGTGTACGCAGGCCACCCGTCGCCGAGTCGCCCGGTGCACGCGAATTGCAGCCAGTTGCGGCGCATCCGCTCACCGGCTCGCACGAAATCGTCCCTCCCGCCGAGTGACGTCATGGTTCGGGCCACCAGCGTGTCGACGCGGGAGAACAGCGCGAACATCTCGATGCCGTGCGTGGCATCAAGGCCGAGCAGCCGCATGATTCGCGGTGCCACGTCGAAGCGGTAGAAGTGCACAGGGGCGACGCGCGAGTGCAGGCCCCCGACCAGGACGCTGGGATACCAGAAGGCGTAGTCGCCGGCGAAGTCGGCCGCGGCGCGCTGTTTCGCGGCCAATCCGGGATACGCCGCCAGCATCCGTGTGCGGGAGGCCGGGCCGGCGCGGAGGAAGATGGCGCTGACCCGCTCCGGCGACTTGGGCAGGATGTCGACGCGGCCGCGGAAGATCGAGCCTTCACGATCGTTGGTGCCGATGATGAGCGGCACCGGATGCTGTCGGCCGGCGCGGAAGGCATCCACCGGGTGCTCAGGGAGAAAGTCGCCATCGATCACCGGGGCCAGGCAGAACGTGCCCGGACTCGCATCCGGGGTACGGATCTGCAGCACGAGTGCGGCGGTGGTCAGGTCCGCCACGGACGCCGTTTCCAGCAGGCGGAGGGCATCAGCCTCGCCGCCGACCTGCGCCGCGAGGATCTCAACGAACTCGGCCGCCCAGCCGTCCGCGAGCTCGGTCCGGTAGACGGCGTCGGTCGGGGCGCTCTGCGCGATCGCGCGGGCGAACAGGCCACGGGCGGCGGGCGTCGCCATCAGGGTGGTCACCGCGTTGCCGCCGGCCGACTCCCCGAAAATCGTCACGTTGTGGGGGTCGCCGCCGAAGCCGCGGATGTTGTCGCGCACCCATTCCAGCGCCGCAACCTGGTCCCGAAGGCCCAGGTTGCTCTCGACCGGACGCTCGGACGTGCCGTAACGGCCGAAATGGAGGTAGCCGAGCGCGTTCAGGCGGTAATCGAAGCTCACGTAGACGACCTGCCCGCTGAGCACGAACCGTTCGCCCTGGCCGGCGAAATCCTGTGACGACCCGCTGCTGTACCCGCCACCGTGGATGAATACCATCACCGGCATACCCAGGCGCTTCCGTCTGGTCACCGTTGCCGACAACACGTTGACGGTCAGGCAGTCCTCGCTGGACGCAATCCTGGGTCCGGTCCCCTTGAACTGGCCCCGGTAGAGCTGTGGCGCCACGTGCCCATAGCGAATGGCATCGCGGATGCCCGTCCAGGGGAGCACCGGCTGCGGAGCTCGGAATCGCGCGGGGCCCACCGGGGGAGCGGCGTAGGGAATGCCCCGCCAGGCCAGCAGGCTGCCCTCCCGAACACCGCGCACGACACCGCCGGTCACCCGGACGTCCAGGCGGCTCGCCTGCGTCGCTCGCTCGGTGATGCTCACGGCCTCATCGTAAGCCCGGTCCGGGTGTGGGCGACGGGCCCCGCTCCTCCTTCACTTGTCGGGCTGGGAGGAGTTAACTGTGCTGGTGACCCCCGGACAACGCAGAGTGCTCATCGTCGCCATTTTGTCGTCGTTCGTGGCATTCCTCGACGGGTCGATCGTCAATGTCGCCCTTCCCGCTCTCTCCCGGGAACTTGGTGGAGGTCTCCCGCTGCAGCAGTGGGTGGTGGACGGCTACCTGCTCACGATGGGCGCCCTGATCCTGGTGGCCGGGTCTCTTTCGGACACGTTCGGGCGGATCAGGGTGCTTCGCGCCGGACTGATCTGGTTCGGGATCACGTCGCTCGCCTGCGCCGTGGCGCCCTGGGGAATCGCCCTGGTCGTCGCCCGCGTCCTGCAGGGGGTGGCTGCCGCCCTGCTCGTCCCCAGTTCGCTGGCGCTGATCACGTCGACGTTCAGCGGGGCGGCACAGGGGCGGGCGATCGGGGTGTGGACCGGCTTCACCGGAGCGGCGGGCATCGCCGGTCCCCTGTTGGGCGGCGTCCTCGTCGACACGTTGAGCTGGCGGTGGGTCTTCGCCATCAACGTGGTCCCGATCGCTGTCACCCTGTTCGTGATGGCGAAGATCCGGGAGCCGCACCGCACGGCGTCGGTTTCCCGGGTGGACCTCTGGGGGGCCTGCCTCGCCGCCGTCGGGTTGGGTGGCCCCGTCTACGCGCTGATCGAGCAGGGCCGCCTCGGCTGGGGGCATCCGGCTGTCTTCGTTCCGCTGGCCGTGGGGGTCGTCGCGTTCGCTGCCTTCATCTGGTGGGAGGCGCGGGCCCCGCACCCGATGATGCCGCTCGCGCTCTTCACGGTGCGCAATTTCTGGGCCGGAAACCTCGCCACGGTCGGGGTCTACGCGGCCCTCAGCCTCGGCTTCTTCCTGTTCGCGCTGTACCTGCAGGAGATCGGCGGTTACTCGGCGACCATCGCGGGGCTGGCCGGTATTCCAGCGACCCTGGTGATGCTCGGCTTCGCCACCCTGTTCGGCACCTTGGCGGGCAAGTACGGGCCACGCCTGTTCATGACCATCGGTCCGGTCATCGCCGGGTCCGGCTTCCTCGTGTTCCTCACGGCGACCCCGCCGATCGACTTCTGGTTGAACGTTCTCCCCGGCATCCTCCTGGTCGGGCTCGGGCTCTCGGTCACCGTCGCGCCGCTGACCGCCGCGGTGCTTGGCTCCATTCACCCCGACCAGGCCGGAATCGGTTCGGCGATCAACAACGCCGTCTCCCGGGTGGCCGGCCTCATCGCCATCGCGATGGTGGGCGGGATCGTCGGCGGAGTCCTCACCGTCGACGGTTTCCAGCGGGCGATGGTCGTTACCGCCGTGCTGATGTTCGCCGGCGGCGTCGTCTCCTGGTTTGGGATCCGCACCGCGGTGCCGGCAGCGGGTGCCGCGGTGCCGGTCGTGCCGGAACTGGGCTGACGGGAGTGTGGTGACATGGAACATCCGCTTCTCTTCGAACCGGCGGACCCGCTGCTGCAGCGGATACGCGAGCTGTGCCTCGCGTTCCCCGAGGCGGCTGAGGTGCTGTCATGGGGCCGTCCGACGTTCCGCGCCGGCAGGAAGATCTTCGTGACCGCCGGATCGAGCATGGACCGCCCACACTCGATGGTGTTCAAGCCGGACCCGGAGGAACGCCTGGCGCTGATCGAGGATCGACGCTTCTTCGTGCCGCCCTATTTCGGTCCCGCCGGCTGGCTGGCGATCGACTTCGATCGACCGGACACCGATTGGGCCGAACTCGCCGAATTGGTGGAGACCTCCTACCGGCAGGTAGCGCTGAAGCGCCAGCTGATCGTCCTTGAACAGGCACGCCCTCGTTAGCTGATATAGTTTCTAAGTTGTCACAGAGCGTTTCGCTCCGGTTGACAGCATGCGCCCGTAGCTCAACGGATAGAGCATCTGACTACGGATCAGAAGGTTGGGGGTTCGAATCCCTTCGGGCGCACAGTGAGACCCCTGCAGCCATTGGGATTGCAGGGGTCTTGTGTTTGCCGGGAAGGCGCCCGCGATCGGACGCGGCATGCTCGAGTGACCGCCCCGGCCGCGGCGAGAAGCACCCGTGGGGTTCTCGTCAGCTCGCCACGAGCACGGTGACACCGGCCTCTTCGAAGCTCTTGATGACCGACGCGTCGACCTTATCGTCGACAATCACGTGGGTGAACTCGTCGATGCCGCCCAGGCGGTGGAGGGCGCCGTGGTCGATCTTGCTGTGGTCGACCAGAAGCACGCGCCGCTGCGCCGACTGCATCATGGCGCGCTTGGCGGTGACGATCCGCTGATCCTGATGATAGAGATCGAGGCCCCTCACCGCGGAGGTCGACGCGAAAAGCACGTCGGCGTAGAGGTCGGCGAGGCTTCGCTCGCACATCATCCCGAGGAACGATTGGTACCGGGGAGCGTACTCACCGCCCAGCCCGATCAGGTTGATGTCGGGGTGATTGCTGACCTGCTGCATTGCCGGCATGAAGTTCGTGATGATCGTCAGCGGCGGCCGGGTCACGAGGTGGGGCACCACCTCCAGCGAGGTCGTCGAATCGTCGACGATGACGACGTCACCCTCCGAGACCAGGTCTGCCGCGACGCGGGCCATCTTCCGCTTCTCCTCGACCGCGCTCATCGCGCGAAACTGCAGGTCGCTCTCGAACTGGGTGGAACGGTGAGCGGATGCACCACCGCGCACCTTCCTCAGCGTGCTCATCCGCTGCAACTCATCGAGGTCGCGGTGCACGGTCATCCGGCTCACCCCGAGCTGCTCGGTCAAATCGTCCACGCTGACGAAACCGCGCTGATTGACGACCTCCCCGATGAGGTTCAGCCGTGCCGCTTTGCTGCGGCCGTGATTGGTGCGGACCGCCGGTTCCTCGGCGTGGTCACCCGTCGGCTCGGGACGGCTGCCGTTCAGCCCGGAAGGGGTGCCATCTGGTCGGGTGGACCCGCCGTTGGGCTCAGTCATGGCTCACGGCTTCGCGTGGCGGTATCATCGGCGATCCTTCCTGCCATAGTGGGTGACTGCCATAGTCGGCGACTACAGCGTCGGCGCCGTATCGATAGCTTGGCACACCTGAAAGCCGGGGGGCGCCGACTCCGCTCACGCGGCGGAGGCCAGTCGCGGCTGATTGCGCTGGAACGCCTTCACCTGCTCGCGGTCCACGATTCCGGCGTCCGAACCGAGTCCCGTCGCGACCAGGCTGCCGCAGGCGAGGCCGCGCTCGGCCGCATCCACGACGTCGAGCCCGTCGAGGATGCCCGAGATGAGCCCGGAGGTGAACGCGTCACCGCAGCCGGTGGTGTCGACGACGTCGATGGCATAGGCGGGCAGCACGGTTTCCGGCCGCCCATTTGCGGCGATGCTCACGCCGTCCCCGCCCATGGTCAGCACGGTGTGGCCGACGCCTTGGCCGTGCAGCCAGGAAACGATCTCAGCGCGGTCCTCGCTCCCGACCAGCCAGCCGGCCTCCTCGATATTCGGCAGAAGGTAGTCGACGTACTGGAGCGAGGGACCGATCAGGTCCTGGGCGTCGGGGCGAGGGCTCATCAGGAAGTCCATTGTGACGATCAGCCCCAGTTCCTTGACCCGCTTGAGTACGCGGGCCATGGGCGCGCCGTCAAGCCCGGGCAGGATGAACGCGCCACCGAGGTGGAACACCTCGGCCTGCTCGACCACATCCCACGGTACGTCCGACTCGGTCAGGCCGGCGTTGGCGCCGATGACATGGAGAGCGGGACGCGACCCGTCCAGCCGGATCGGCAGGAGACTGGCCGAGGTCTGGCGCTCCGGATCGACCACCAGGTTGTCGGTGTTGACCCCGTAGCGGTTCATGGTCGAGCGCACGAACTGGCCAATCGTGTCGTCGCCGATCCGCCCGACTGTTGCGACCTCGACGCCGAGCTTGGCCAGGTTCACCGAGGGCGCCGCGGCGGTGCCGGCGACGGTGAACTTGATCTGCTCGATGAATTCGAGATGTTGACCGGGCGGAACGGCCGTGAAAGGCCAGCCCAGGGCATCGGCGATATGCGCTCCCATGGATACGACTCGAGACGTCATTGTTCCTCCGCGTTGCTCCGTCGCGCGTTCGCCTGTTGTGAACGCGCGTTCCTCTGGTATGAATGCACTGTAGGGCGCGCTTTCCTAGACGACGCGGTCATTGCCGCCGTCGACGGGAACCTGGGCGCCCGTGGTCGACTGGAAGGTCGCGGTGCACATCGCTCCGACCATGCGTGCGACGTCATGACTGGTCACCTCGGTGGAGAGCAGATTGCGGCGCTTGTAGTCGTCGATGCTGACAGCGTACTTGGCGGCCCGCTCCGCGAGGAGCCCAGGCGTCCAGAGGGCGGTGTCGAACACCGCGTCGGGGTGCACGATGTTCACTCGGATGCCGTCGCCGGCCCACTCGAGGGCCGCCACCCGGGTCAGCTGGGTCAGGGCCGCCTTCGAGGCCGAATATGCCGCTGCGCCGGGTCCCGGGGCGGCCACGTTCTTCGATCCGACCACGACGACGCGCCCGTACGTGGCCGAGAGGGCGAGCAGGGGGTGCGCCTTCCCGAACAGGGTCTGCACCGAATCGACGTTGATCGCGAAGGTGCGCCCCCAGGACGATCCGCCGATTCCGGTGATCGGCGCACTTTCGGCGAAGACGCCGGCCGCGACCACGAGCATGTCGAGGCCGCCGAAGCGTTCAACCGTGCGGCTGAGGGCGTCGGCGATCGCGTCGCCGTCGCGCACGTCGACCGGGATGCCCAGCCAGGACGGCCCGGCGAAGGTCGACTCGACGTTCGTGGAGATGTCGATTCCCACGACGCAGGCACCCAGCTCGAGCAGGTGACCAGCGATGGCGCGCCCGATGCCGGATGCGGCTCCGGTGACGAGTGCGATCTGCCCAGTCAGCACGCCACCAGCGCCACCGAGCCGCAACTTGGCCTGCTCGAGATCCCAATACTCGACGTCGAACAGGTCGCTTTCGTCGAGCGCGGTGTATCGGCCCAGGCGTTCGCTGTCATCGATGATGTCGAAGGTGTGGAGAGCGATATCGCGCACGATGTCCGCATCCTTGGCGCTCTTCCCGGTCGTGAACAGTCCCTCGTTCCGATCGAGGATGAACCGGGGAGTCGGGTCGATCATGGCGAGCGGCTCGGCCGATCGGCTCTGATTGCGCTCAAAGTAGTCCACGTAGTCGCGCACATAGGCGTCGATGTCGGTCCCGATCAGCGGAACGCGCTTGGTGCGGATGATGTGGTCCGGCGTGGCCGGGCCTCGCGTTGCGATCTGTTCCAGGTTCTCCTGGGCAACGAAAGCCGCGACGCGTTCCCCGGTGTGCCGGCTGACGATCATCGGCCGTCCGGCGTGGGCGGAGATCGAGTTGCGCATGCGTGCGATCTGCTCCGGTGTCCACACCGGGCGAAGCGGGGCGATCGGCCCTGCCGACTGACCGCTGGGCCGGGTGCCGGCCGCTTCCCGCAGCGCGTCTTCGGCGGCCGTGATGAGCTCGATGTGGCGGCTGTATGCCTCTTCCATCGTGTCGCCGAAGGTAAAGAGCCCGTGGTTCAGCAGGATCATTCCCACGGTGTCCTGGGTGGCCAGTTGCGGCCAGAGCTCATTGCAGAGCCGCGCGAGGTCGAATCCCGGCATAACGTAGGGGATCACAACCACGCGCTCACCGAACACCTCGTCCACGGCCGCCGCGGGCTCTGGCTGGTTGGTGAGCGAGACGATCGCGTCGGCATGCGAGTGCAGCACCGCGCGATACGGCAGCATCGCGTGCAGGAGCGATTCGATCGAGGGGTCGGGCGAGGACGCGTCCAGGCGCGCGCACCGCAATTCGTTGACCAGCGCGGGATCGCTGATGGCGTCGACGGAGAGCAGTTCCGTGAGCCGGCTCATCCGGAGCGGCGTGAACCCTGCGGGCTCGATGGTGGCCATGTCCCACCCGCTGCCCTTGACGTAGAGCACGTCGACGGAGACGTCGGTGACGTCCGTGATCGTGTCCTTGATCGAAGAGTTGCCCCCGCCGTGGAGCACGAGTGACTCGTGGGCGCCGATCGTTCGGGATCCCTGCACGCACTCGTCCAGTGCACTCTGCTCGGCGGATGTGGATGTCTCCCACAGGCTCTTCAAGGGAACTCCTTCGTTCTGCGTGGCGGTCGCCACCGGCTGTTGAACCGCGAATCGTTACGGATCACGATGATGTAACAGAACATATCAGACTTGTCACAACTAGCTATGGAGGCGAGCGATCACCTGCATGGAGAGCGTTGCGGTTCTTGCATCGCAAAAAAGCGAGATATCTGCGGTGAAAATGTGGTTTACTGTTACAATTCTCTCGGTAAGTGTGATCGCCCGAGGGTGCTGTAACAAATGTCTTGTAACACACAGTGGAGTTCAAAGGAGAGCAGCAATGAAGCGAATCAACAGGCTTCTCGGCCTCACGGCCGCCGCAGCAATGACCATCGGCATCCTTGCCGGATGCGGAACAGTCGGTGACACCGGCGGCGCAAGCGCGGCCGGCTCCGGGGATGGCGTCTTCAAGATCGCGACGGTCTCGAAGGTCGAAGGCATCTCATGGTTCGAGGCCATGCGCACCGGGGTCGACCAGTTCAACGACGACAACAGCGATGTGGTGAAGGCGTGGCAGACCGGCCCGGACTCGGGTGACCCGGCCAAGCAGGTGCAGATCGTGGAAGACCTCATCGCGCAGGGCGTCGACGCACTCGTGGTCATCCCCAACGACCCGCAGTCCATCGCTCCCGTGCTGAAGAAGGCCCGCGATGCCGGCATCGTCGTCATCACGCACGAAGCCCCGGCGCTGGCCGGCACCGACAGCGTCGACTACGACCTTGAAGCATTCGACAACGCGGAGTTCGGCCAGAAGATGTTCGAGCAGTTGGCCACCCAGATGGGCGGTAAGGGCAAGTTCGTCGGTGAAGTCGGCTCCCTCACCAGCGAGACCCACATGGCCTGGTACAACGCCGGAGTGTCCTACCTGAAGAAGAACTACCCGGACATCACCGCGGTCTCCGACCAGCCATACGAAGATGACAACGACGACTCGAAGGCACGCGACAACGCGCTGGAGATCTTGAAAGCGTACCCGGACCTCGGCGGCTTCATCGGCACCTCCGTCTCGGCCGGCGCGAACTTCGCCGCAGTGCTCAAGGAGAAGAATCTGACCAAGATCGCCACCTCGATGCTCAGCCTGCCGTCCGTTGCCGGCCCGTACCTCGAAGAGGGCGTTGTGGGCTCCGCTCAGGCCTGGAACCCCGCCGGCGCTGGCTACGCGGCCAACGCGGTTGCGCTCAGCGTGCTGCAGAAGAAGGCGCTCAAGACCGGGGCGGACCTCAGCTTCGAGGGGTACGACAGCGTGACGGTCGACGGAAAGCTCATCACCGGTTCGGCGATCCTCATGATCGCGAAGGGGACCTTCCCCGCGGACAACTACCCGTTCTAACCGGATGTCCGGTGGTGGCGTCGTCAGCGATGGCGCCACCACCGGTTCGGTGACCTCGGGGTCACCCCTCCACAGAGCGACCATGGCCGCTCGACTTTTTCACTACTCACGAATAGAGCGATCATGGGAAAACCGATTCTCGTAGCGGAGAACCTCTCCATTGCATTCGGAGGGGTCACCGCCCTCGAAAACATCAACCTCACCATCGGTGAGGGAGAGATCCTCTGCCTGGCCGGGGAGAACGGCTGCGGCAAGTCAACGTTCGTCAAGATCGTCTCCGGCGTGTACGTCCCCGGGTCGGGCACCGTGACGATCGACGGAACCCGCGTCGATCACCAGGGCCCGCGGGCGGCGATCGGCGCCGGGGTGCAGGTGATCTACCAGGATCTCTCCCTCTTCGACCATTTGACCGTCGCAGAGAACATCGCCATGAACCGGATGATGCACGACGGATCCCGGTTCGTTAATGCCAGGGCCATGCGGGCCATTGCAGCGGAGCAGCTCGCCCGGGTGGGCGTGGAACTCCCCCTTGACGATCGGGTCTCCACCCTTTCCGTGGCCAACAAGCAGCTCGTTGCCATCGCCCGCGCGCTCAGCATGGACGCGCGCATCCTTTTCATGGACGAGCCGACGACGTCGTTGACGACGAACGAGGTCAAGCGCCTTCTCGAGATCGTGCTCGAGTTGAAGAAGAGGGGCCTCTCCATCGTCTTCATCAGCCACAAACTCGACGAGGTCTTTGCGATCGCGGACAACATCACGATCTTCCGTGACGGCCGCAAGGTGGGCGACTTCACCGCCGCCGAACTCGATGAGGAGTCGCTGAGCTTCCACATGACCGGCCGCCGCGTTTCCTACGCCCGCTACCACCGGCAGGAGAGCGACAACGCGCCGCTGCTCGAGGTGAAGGGTCTGGGCCGCACCGGCAACTACGCCGATGTGAGCTTCGACGTGCGCAAGGGCGACATCCTCGGTCTGACCGGCCTCCTCGGCGCGGGCCGCACCGAGATCGCGCTCTCGCTCTTCGGGTTGAATCCTCCCGACTCCGGCCAGGTGTTGGTCGGTGGCCGACTCGTGACGATCGGTTCCCCGTGGGAGGCAATGGATCTCGGCATCGCACTGGTGCCAGAGGACCGCAAGACCCAGGGGCTGTTCGGCGCCCAGTCCATCCGCACCAACGTCTCCTCCAACGGCCTCGAATCGGTGCGCACCCGCGCCGGGCTGATCGACGGCACCGCCGAGCGGGCGCTCGCCCAGGCGACCGTGAACGAAATGAACGTCAATAACAAGAACATCGACACTCTCGTCGAGAACCTCTCCGGCGGCAACCAGCAGAAGGTGGTCATCGGCAAGTGGATCGCCCGTAAGCCGACGGTCTTCATTCTCGACAGCCCGACGGTGGGCATCGACATCGGATCCAAGCAGGAGATCTACGACCGCATCCACGCCCTCGCGGCCAGTGGCATCGGCGTCATCCTCATCTCCGACGAGCCGGAAGAGATCATCGCGAACTGCAACCGGGTCATCGTGATGCACGAGGGTGCGGTTCTCGACAGCTTTGAGGAGAACGATCTGCGGGCGCCCGAGTTCAAGGAGCGTCTCGCCACGATCATCGGCGATCCGACCGCCCACGTGAAACACGCCCCAGCCGCCCTCGCGACCGCGGCAACCGGAGGAGAACAGCGATGAAGAAGTCACCATTCCGCGCGGTCTTCAACCGGCCGTCCACCGCGATGGAAAAATACCTGCTCGCCATCATCGTCGCCTACATCGTGATCGTGGCGATCAAGAACCCGCTGTTCTTCAGCGTGGAGACCTTGTTCGACATGCTGCGGAGCGGCTCAGGCGTGATGTTGCTGGCGATCGGCGTGCTGATCGTGCTGGTCTCCGGCGGGATCGACGTCTCGTTCACGGCGATCGCCGTCGTCTCGGGGTACAGCTCGGTGCGGCTGATGATGGCACTCGGCATCGACAACATCCTGTTCGCCTTCGTCGTTGCCGTGGTGGTCGGCTGTCTCCTCGGCGCAATCAATGCCCTGATCATCTACTTCTTCAGCCTTCCGACACTGATCGTGACCCTGGGAACGGCCAGCGCATACCACGGGCTGATGGCCACGGTGCTCGGCACCAAGTCCTTTCCCACTGCCGCGATGCCGAAGTCGCTTGTCGCCTTCGGGTCGAACGACCTCCTGGTCATCGACTCGGACTCCGGCCGCTACGGACTGACCGTGTTCCTGCCGATCGTGATCGCGGTCCTGGTCATCACGTGGTTCATCCTCTACCGCACGATGCTCGGGCGTCAGGTCTTCGCCGTCGGCAGCAATGAGGAATCGGCTTCCCGCCTCGGAATCAACATCTTCCGCACCAAGCTCTTCGTCTACTCCTACTCGGGGGCGCTCTCAGGCCTGATGGGAATCATCTACTTCAGCGAACTGAAGTATGTGAACCCCGTCTCCCTGGTCGGCACGGAACTCATGATCATCGCCGCGGTCGTCATCGGTGGCGCGAAGCTCACCGGCGGCGAGGGAACCCTCCTCGGCACCATCCTGGGCGTCGCCGTCGTGCAGCTGTTCCAGTCGACGCTCGTGTTCCTGGGTCTCGGCTCATCCTGGAACGACCTCTTCTTCGGAGGTGTGCTGCTGGTGAGCCTCGGCGTCATGTACTACCGCCAACGTCTGCAAGACAAGAAGAACCTCGTCTTTGCGACGAGCTAACGACCGCAGGGAAGAGAAATCATGAACGCAATCGCTCGCCTTGTCGAGAAGGACAAGAACCTCTCCGTGCTGATCCTGATGACCGTCGCGACCCTGCTGGTGCTCGTGTCGCTGCTCGGCGGGCGGTTTCTCTCCGCCGGAAACCTGCAGTCGATGTCGTCGCAGGTCAGCGAGTTCGGCTTCCTCGCGCTGGCCATGGGTATCGCCATGCTCACGGCCGGAATCGATCTCTCGATCGTCGCCGCGGCGGTGCTGGCCGGGATCATGGGGGCGCAGGTCATGAGCGGCCAGCTCGTGCCGGTTACCGCCGCCAATGCGCCCGTCCTAATGGTCGTCGGCATCGTCGTCTCGCTCGTCACCGGTCTGCTCTGCGGACTGCTGAACGGCATCCTGATCGCCAAGCTGTCCGTCCCGCCGATCCTCGCGACGCTCGGCACCATGATCTTGTTCACGGGTGTCAGCATGGTCGTCACCAACGGGCAGAGTGTCCCGGTCGCCGTGACCGCCTTCTCCAACCTCGGGGCGTCCACAGTAGCGAACGTGCCGCTCATCTTCATCCTGATGGTCGCGGCCTACCTCGTCGTCGGCTTCGTGCTGAAGCGCACGCGGTTCGGTCGCCAGGTCTACCTCTTCGGAGAGAACAGCGCTGCGCTGCGTTTCTCCGGGGTCAGGAACGACCGCGTCATCATCATGACGTACATGCTGATCGGCCTTCTGGTCGGTATCGCTGCGATCATCATGGTCTCGCGGGTCAACTCGGCCCGGGTCGGGTTCGGCGAGTCCTATCTGTTGCAAGCGATCCTGGTGGTCGTGCTCGCCGGCTTCAACCCCTACGGCGGCCGGGGTCGCGTCATCAGTGTCGCGCTTGGACTTGTCCTCCTGCAGTCGTTGCAGAGCGCCTTCACGATCCTGCAGTTCAACCCCTATGTCAAGAACCTCATCTGGGGCTCGATGCTGCTCCTGGTGATGATCGTCAACTACTACGTGGCGCGCTGGAATCCGCGGAAGGCCGGCGCGCGAGCCGCCTTGCCCGGCGCGGGAACCGCCGGTGGCACAGGCAGCCCAGACGCAACCGGCGCCATGCCCGCCGTGGCGTCCCCGGCCGGTGAGCGGGCCCCCGACCCCGTCTCCATGGGCGGCACGCGATGAACTCGTTCCCCGGGAACATCGCGACCATCACCACCGAGCTGGCCGACACTCTCGCCCGGGTGGACCCGCATCAGGTCGACCGCGCCGTCGACGCGATCCTCTCCGCGGGAAGCGTCTTCGTCATCGGCGTCGGCCGCGAGGGACTCGCGGCCAGGGGGTTCGCGATGCGACTGGCGCACCTCGGCCTGCGGGTGCACTGGGGCTGGGACGACACGACGCCCGCCGTCACGGCGGATGACACGATGATCATGGTGAACGGATCCGGCTCGATCGGCCACCTCGATTACGTCTTCGCCCGCGTTCGCGCTGTCCGGGCGACCACGGTCGTCGTCACAGCGATCGCCGAGGCCGAGACTCCCCGCGCCGCCGATGTCGCGCTGGTCGTGCCGGCCACCGTGTATCGCGGGGACGGCGACCTCGTCGCATCCATCCAGCCGATGGGAAGCTTGTTCGAGCAGTGCACCCAGCTCGTCTTCGACGCGGCGGTGCTGCAACTGACCGACCGACTGGGCCTCGGCTTCGCCGATCTCGCCGCCCGGCACCGCAATTTCGAGTGATGACTCGATGAGGAGTACAACGTCATGACCAGGATCCACAACGACCCAGCCGACTTCGCCGAGGAGGCACTGGCCGGCTTCGCACTGCTTCACCAGCGCTACGTGCGCCAGGTTCCAGGCGGCGTGGTGCGTCGCCGCCCCGGCGCGAGCGGGAAGACCGCCGTGATCTTCGGCGGTGGGAGTGGCCACTATCCCGCCTTCGCCGGACTGGTCGGGCCGGGCTTCGGAGACGGAGCGGTCGTCGGCAACATCTTCACCTCGCCCTCGGCCCAGTACGCCTACTCCGTCGGGCGCCAGGCGAATCGCGGGGGCGGCGTCATCTTCAGCTTCGGCAACTACGCCGGGGACGTGATGAATTTCGGAATCGCCTGCGAACAGCTCCGCGCTGAGGGAATCGACGCGCGCACAGTGATCGTCACCGACGATGTGCTGAGCGCCTCCGTCGACGAAGCGCACAAGCGCCGCGGCATCGCCGGCGACTTCGCGGTGTTCAAGGTTCTCGCGGCGGCGGCGGAAACCGGCGCGGGCATCGACGATGTCGAGCGTCTCGGCGTCAAGGCCAACCAACGCACCCGCACGGCGGGGATCGCCTTCTCCGGCTGCACCTTCCCCGGTGCAACCCAGCCGCTCTTCACGGTCGACGCCGGGTCGATGGCCGTCGGCCTCGGCATCCACGGCGAACCGGGGCTCGAAACCGTGCCGCTTCGCTCCGCGCGGGAGATCGCCGAGCTTCTGGTTCGTACCGTCCTCGCCGAATGCCCCGACCAGCACGACGGACGGGTCGGTGTCATCCTGAACGGCCTCGGGTCCACCAAATATGAAGAGCTGTTCCTGCTCTGGGGGGAAGTGGCACCGCTCCTGGCCGCGGCCGGGCTGGAGCTGGTCGACCCGGAGGTCGGGGAGCTCGTGACGAGCCTCGACATGGCCGGCGTCTCGCTCAGCCTGGTCTGGCTCGACGAGGAGCTCGAAGAACTCTGGCGTGCACCCGTCGACACGCCCGCGTATCGAAAGGGGTCCACGCTCACCCCGGTCGGCGACGCGGATGACGACGGGCTCCAGGTGGATGGTGCGGCGGACCTCGTGCAGCCCGGCAGCGAGCTCTCGCGCGAAGCCGCGGCGGCCGTCGTCGATCTGGTCGCGGTGGCGCTGGCCACCGTGCGCGAGCACGAGGAGACGCTCGCCCAGATGGATGCCATCGCCGGCGATGGTGACCACGGGCGCGGCATGGTCCGCGGCCTCGACGCGGCCTTCTCGGCCGCGGCCGGCACCGCGGAACGAGGTGCCGGCGCCGGAACGACGCTGGCCCGGGCGGGCGATGCCTGGGCGGAGCACGCCGGCGGCACCTCAGGGGTGCTGTGGGGGTCGGCGTTGCGGGCGGCAGGCCAGCGCCTCGGCGACGTGGACGCCGTCGACGCGAAATCGCTCGTGGCGGCCTTCGACGCATTCTCAGCCACCTTGACCCGGCTCGGCAAAGCGACCGTGGGCGATAAGACCATGGTCGACGCGGTCCAGCCGTTCGGCGACGTCCTGCGCGGAGCCGTGGACCGCGGCCTTGGCGCTGAACCGGCGCTCGAACTGGCCGCGCTGGCCGCCTCCAACGCGGCTGCCGGCACTGCGGGCATCCTCCCGAAGCTTGGCCGAGCCCGGCCTCACGCCCAGAAGAGCCTCGGGACACCGGACCCCGGCGCCACCTCGTTCGCGCTCATCATGACCGCCCTCGCCGCCTCCGCGGCCCCAGACAAATAGGATCGGCTACCCATGACCACCCAACCCCTCAGAATCATCATCGGCGCCGATGACGCCGGCTTCGCCTACAAGGAGGCGCTGAAACGCGATCTCGAAGCCAGCCCGCTCGTTGCATCAGTCGTGGACATCGGCGTTGACGAGAACAGCCACACCCCCTACCCGAGCGTCGCCATCGAAGCGGCGACCCTCGTGGCCGACGGCGCCGCCGATCGTGCCCTGCTCATCTGCGGCACCGGTCTCGGCATGGCGATCGCCGCCAACAAGGTCCCGTCGATCCGCGCTGTCACGGCCCACGACGGCTACTCGGTCGAACGTGCGGTGATGAGCAACAATGCCCAGGTGCTCGCCTTCGGCCAGCGCGTCGTCGGACTGGAGGTCGCCCGCCGACTGACCCAGGAATGGCTGGGATACCGTTTCGACGAGTCCTCGGCTTCGGCAGGCAAGGTGCAGCTCATCACCGATTTCGACTCCGCGACCGCTTGATCCGAGGCGGCCTTTCCGGCGATGCGGTCGTGAAGGCGTCCGAATGAAACTGGCCGGCTGAGACGCTTCACACCGCCCGCCGCTGGGCAGTAGCGTGGACCTGAACCAGCGTCGGCGTGAATCGTCGACTCCGTCCCCCTCTCGCCCGGTGAGGCGCCGTGACCACTTCCCCCGACCGAACCGAGGGCCGACGTGCGCCACGGTTTCCCCGGCTGAACCGCTTCCTCCCCCGGCGCAGCGGCATCGCCGAGTCGGAGAAGGCCTCGGCAGCGCTGCTGCTGGCCTTCACGGTCGCCGCGGTCGCCTGGGCCAACTCCCCGTTGGCCTCCGGCTATGTCGAGTTCTGGGACTCCCTCATCCGGCTGCGCGTCGCGGACGCCAGCATTGAACTCACCTTCCGCGCCCTGGTCAACGACGGCCTGATGGCGTTCTTCTTCTTCACCGTCGGGCTCGAGGTCAAGCGCGAGGTCACGATCGGCGAGCTCACCGACCGGTCACGGGCCCTCGTCCCCGTGGTCGCGGCAGTTGCCGGCCTCCTCATTCCGGCCGGCATCTTCCTGCTGATCAACCAGAACACCGAAAGCGCGCATGCCTGGGGTGTGGTCATCTCCACCGACACCGCGTTCCTGGTCGGTGCCCTCGCCGTGGTCGGCCCGAGGTTTCCCGCCCGGCTCCGAATCTTCCTGCTCACCCTTGCTGTCGTCGATGACATTGGCGCGCTCACTGTCATCGCCGTCTTCTACACGGATGACCTGGTCGTCGGGCCACTGCTTGTCGCCCTGGTCCTCCTGGTCGCGGTTGCGTTCGTCCGGCACCTCCGTGCCGGACGGGGGCCGGCCTATGCGGTCCTCGCGGTGGCCGTCTGGGTCTCGCTCTACGCGGCCCACGTGCACCCGACGCTGGCCGGCGTCGCCATCGCCCTGCTGGTCCCGGTGTTCCCGCCGAAACGAGTGGCGGTGGAACGGGCGTTGGAGCTCACCCAGGTGTTCCGGCAGTCGCCGAGCCCGGTCTACGCCCGCGCCGCAACGCGAGGCCTCCGGGATTCGATCTCAATCAACGAGCGCCTCCAGACCGCCTACGGCCCCTACACCCGGTTCCTGGTCCTGCCGCTCTTCGCGCTGGCCAACGCGGGTGTTCCGTTGGACGGCCCGACGCTCACCGCCGCGCTGGCTTCCCCCCTGGCCTGGGGAATCGTTGCCGGCCTGGTGATCGGCAAGCTCGTCGGCATCACCGGCGCCACGGCCATCGTGCGTGCGACGCGCCTCGGCGCACTCGCCCCCGGCCTCACCATGGGGCGAATCGCCGGCGGTGCTGCGCTCTCGGGCATCGGATTCACGATCGCGTTGTTCATCGCCGACATCGCCCTCCCCGACCCGCAAGTGCGTGATGAGGCAAAGGTGGGCGTGCTCGCGGCATCCGCTCTGGCCTTCGTCCTGGGGTGGGCGATCTTCCGGCTCGTCGACTACCTCAGGCCGCCGGTGGCGATCGGCGCAACGCTGCTGCGGCCCATCGACCCGGTGCGGGACCACATCGGCGGCAACCCGGATGCCCCGCTGACGCTCGTGGAATACGGCGACTTCGAATGCCCCTTCTGCAGTCGCGCGACGGGGTCGATCGACGAGGTGCGTGCCTACTTCGGTACCGAATTGCGCTACATCTGGCGGCATCTGCCGCTCGAGCGGGTGCACCCGCACGCCCGGGAAGCCGCGGAGGCCAGCGAGGCGGCAGCGCTGCAGGGCAAATTCTTTGAATTCATGCCGGTGCTCTTCGACAACCAGGACGAACTCGGCACCGACGACGTCATCGAATACGCCGTGCTGATCGGGCTCGACATCGAACGCTTCACCCGCGACCTCCGATCGGCGAACGTGATCAACCGGGTCAACGACGATGTGCTCGATGCGCAGGTGATGGACCTGCACTCCACGCCGACCTTCTTCATCGGTCAGAAGCGCCACATCGGCCCCTACGATTCGCCGAGCCTGATTCGGGCGCTGGCCGCTTCCCGCCCGGACCCGACTCCGCCGGGGGCATGATGCGCCTGCTCCTGATCAGGCACGGCCAGACTCCGTCGAACGTCCGCGGCGCGCTGGACACCCTCGTGCCCGGTCCCCGGTTGACCCGCCTCGGCCGCCGCCAGGCCGCTGCCATTCCGAAAGCCCTGGCCGATGAACAGGTCGGCGCCGTTTACGCGTCGGTGCAGACCCGCGCCCAGCTGACGGCCGCACCGCTCGCCCGTGCACTCGGCCTGCCCGTGCTGGTGCGCGCGGGCCTCCGTGAGATCAGTGCGGGAACCCTGGAGATGAACACCGACGCCGCGTCGGTCCAGCAGTATCACTCGATCTCGTTCGGCTGGTCGACCGGTCAGCTCGAGCAGCGGATGCCGGGAGGCGAGAACGGTGCGGAGGTGTTCGGCCGGTTCGACGAGGTGATCGAGGAGATCGCGTCTGCCGGCGCCCCGACCGTGGCCTGTGTGGCGCATGGCCAGATCATCCGGGCCTGGGTCGCCGCCCGTTCGGCCAATGTCGACGCCGAGTTCGCCCTGAGGCACGTGCTGCACAACACCGGCGTCGTGGTGGTGGAAGGCTCACCGGCCGCCGGGTGGACGACCGTCTCCTGGACGGGCATCGCCCTCGGCGGCGCCCCGGTCGACGAGGGGGCGACGACCGGGCCGGGCGGCGCCACCGACTAGTTGACACCACCCGAAGGTGAGGTATCCTTACGTATTCTGTGCCGCGAGACCCCCGCCACAGGCATGTTCGGGTGCCTGGACGGGAAAGGCCTTCCCGAGAGGGATTGCCTCGGTGGGGCGGGGGGTAGGGCCCTCGTCCCATCGCACGATGCTCCGTTCTAGCGGGATCCGGTGCGCAGTCGGTCGCAGAGATCGGTCAGTTGCTTGAGTTCCTCGTCGCTGAGAGCCTCGCCGATGCGGTCGGTGATGGAGACCATGTGCAGCAGCGCGACCCTGCGGAACAGCGCGTAACCGGCATCCGTCAACCCGATGATCGCGCCCCGCCCGTCGGCCGGGTCGGTCTCTTTTTCGACATAACCGCGTGAAACCAGCCGGTCGACCAGCCGGCTCACGCTCGGCTGGGTGAGGAGCACGTGCTGGTTGAGGTCGCGGAGACGGATGCGGCGATCAGGCTGGCGGGACAGGTTGAACAAGACGTCGTACTCGTTCAGCGAGATCTCTCGTGACGGAAAGTTGGCGGCGAGGCTGCGCATTACGGCGACCTGGGCGCGGAACAGCGACTCCCAGGCGTCGACGGCCACTTGTCGATTCGACACCCGCGCTCCTTCCACTGATTTCCTAGGATAGGACTTCTGAGCCCGAGAGTAACCCATGCGGAAGTATGAATCTCGCTGACTCGGCAGTGTGGTACTCGCCGCGACCGCGGCTTCTCTGACGCGGTGTGGAAAACTCGTTGGAAAAATAACGATCAGATAACTAGCGCCCGTTACCTCTTCGTTATATATTCGTAGTGCGTCAACCGTTTGCTGTGGCGGAAGGCGTGAATGTGATTGCAGGACACTCTTGGTGCAAGGGAAGAGGGTCGGTCGTTAGCCTCTACGACCGGCCCTCAATCACGTTAAGCGGATGGCCACGTTAAACGGATGTCCACGTTGAGCGGCCGTCCGCGTCGAGCGGATGGCGGGGTTCCGCAGCGGCGCGAATAGAGTTGGGCACATGGGCACTGAACCGAACGAGACCACCGGAAAGACCAAGGACGCGGGCTGGGAAGTCGGCGTCCGGAAGACGGTGTCCGCCCCGGTGTCGGCGGTCTGGGAGTTCCTGGTCGGGGACGGGCTGCCGCTCTGGCTGGGGGAAGGCGCCCTTCCCACGGAGAAGGGCGCGTCATACCAGACGGCGGATGGTGTTCGCGGCCAGGTGCGCGGGTACACCGCCGGGGTGCGGGTGCGGCTGACCTGGCAGCCGGAAGACTGGCCCCACGACACCACCCTGCAGGTGACGGTGAAGGAGGCGGCCGGCGGGACCACGATCGGCTTCCACCACGATCAACTCGCGGACCGCGACGAGCGCCGCATGATGCTCGGTCACTGGAAGAACGTGGTCGCCGACCTGGCCGAGGCGCTCGCGCGCCGCTAAGCGTTCACGACGGGTCAGTACAGGTCGGGGCTCGGCGTCGACGCCTGGCGGATCGACACATCGGCGTGCCGGTCGAACCGGTAGCCGATGCCGCGCACCGTGCGCACGATGTCCTCATAGCGGCCGAGCTTGGCGCGCAGGCGGCGCACGTGCACGTCGATGGTGCGCTCGTTCGGCGCGTCATCCTCGTCGGCGGAGCTCCACAGCGACGAAATCAGCTCCGAGCGGTCGATCGTGCGGCCTTCGCGCAGCACGAGGTACTGCAGCAACTCGAATTCCTTGTAGGTCAGGGCCGCGGTCTCGTTGTCGAGGATGACGCGCTTGCGCGAGATGTCCACCACCACGCCGCCGGCAGCCTTGTCGGGGTCGTCCTCGACAGCGCGGTGCTTGGCCAGGGCCGAGGGGTCCTGGAGGGCCAGGCGCACGACGTCGACGTCGCGGCCGCCGGCTCCCTCGGGGGCGAGGGCGACCGCGGCGTAGGTCTCCGCGCTCGGGGCGATGTCGGCGGCGAGGGACTTCAGCGCCTCGACCAGGCGGTGCAGGTTGGTGCCGGCCGCCGCGGCCTTGGCCTCGTCGATGCCGACGTAGAGCACGAAACCGCGGGCTTCCGTGCCTTCCGGGACGGCGCGAATCCGGGGGGCCGGAGCGGAAGGGGCCGGGGCGAAGTCCGGCCGCACGTTGCGGGTGTGGCGAGCGGTGTCGATGTGTGCCAGGGACATGGGACGAATCCTTTGCGAAGATGATGCGGTGAACCCGACGCGTGGTCGCCTCAAGGGTTCGATGAGGGGTGGCCGGTGAGGCCGTGCTGCGGATGCTGGCATCCGGGAGGGCCAGGCGGCTGATTATCAGCGGCTGTGGCGCTCGGCGATGGTGTCTGGGGTTAGCGACACATTCGGCAACACATGGCCGCGCGCATGCCGGGCATCATCATGCCGGCATTCCCAGGAGCCTCGAGGGAGGTCGGGGTGTGCGCGTAGTCGGTCATAACAGTGAGTAAAGCCGAGTGTTACGTGGCATGTCAATTCAGTGCCAGCGGATGACGCGGTGTGACGCGCACCACGTCCCGGAGCCCGGCGCAGTTGTTGCAGCATCCGCGCCAAAAACCGCATCCGTCAAATATTCCGTGACCAAAGTGGAATCCATCAAAGATCATCGAAATTCTGGCGGGCTGGCGTGTCGTCGCTCGCAGAAGCTGCGCCCAGGAAGCTCGGGGTCAGACCAACCCATAGAGGCGGTCACCGGCGTCGCCGAGACCGGGCACGATGTACCCGAGCTCGTTCAGGCGTTCGTCCACGGCACCGAGCACGATCGTCACCTCTCGACCGGCCAGCGCCTTCTCGACCGCCGCGAGGCCCTCGGGCGCGGCCAGGATGCAGATCGCCGTGACGTCAACAGCACCCCGCTGGAACAGGAACTCGATGGCGGCGATCAGGGAACCGCCGGTCGCCAGCATCGGGTCGAGCACGAAGCACTGTCGATCCGAGAGGTCCTCCGGCAGCCGCTCGGCGTACGTGGTGGGCTGGAGCGTCTCCTCGTTGCGGGCCATGCCGAGGAACCCGACCTCCGCGGTGGGCAGCAGCTTCACCATGCCCTCCAGCATCCCGAGCCCGGCGCGCAGGATCGGGACCACGAGCGGCTTCGGGTCGCTGATCTTCACGCCACGGGCCTGGGCCACCGGGGTGTCAACGGTGACTTCCTCCACCCGCACGCCGCGGGTTCCTTCGTACGCGAGAAGCGTCATCAGCTCTTCGACCAGGGCGCGGAACATCGGCGACGAGGTGGTCTTGTCGCGGAGCACCGTGAGCTTGTGGGTGATGAGCGGGTGGTCGGCAACGTGGACTCGCATAGGCTCAATACTACGAGGCGGGAGGTAGTGGCGTGGGTCTGGACGGTGGCCGGCGCGAAGCCTGGATGCGGCTCGCTCTCGACGAGGCTCGTGCCGCCCTGGCCACAGCGGATGTGCCGGTGGGGGCCGTGGTCGTGGATGCCGCCGGCCGGGTGATCGGCCGGGGGAGGAACGAGCGGGAACTCAGCCACGACCCGACCGCCCATGCCGAGATCGTCGCGATGCGGCAGGCCGCCGCGGCAACCGCGGACTGGCACCTCACCGGCTGCACGCTCGTGGTCACCCTGGAGCCGTGCGTCATGTGCGCCGGCGCCATCGTCGCCGCCCGGGTCCCGGTCGTGGTGTTCGGGGCGTGGGACGAGAAGGCGGGCGCGTCGGGTTCGGTCTACGACGTTCTGCGCGACCGCAGGCTCAACCACCGGGCGGAGGTTATCGCCGGGGTGCTCGAGGTCGAGTGCGGGGAGATGCTCAGGGAGTTCTTCGAGGACCCAGCCCGTCGAGCCATTCGCTGAACATCAGCCTGGACGCTTCCTGCATTCCCCTCGAGTACCGCTCCCGGTCCGCTCGGAGCCGGTCCACGTCGAGGCCTTCGGCTTCCAACTCGCTCGCCGACGACGCCATCCAGTCCTCGTGCATCTCGTCGGTGACCTCCGGGTGGAATTGCACGGCGAGGGCCCAGTTGCCGATGCCGAAGGCCTCATTGCCGTACTCCGGCGACCCGGCCAGGCGGGTCACGCCCTCCGGCAGGTCGAAGGTGTCGCTGTGCCACTGCATGACCGGGACCCCGGAGACATGCCGCACCGGCGACGAGGCGCCGGCATCCGTCGGTTCAACGGACCGGTAGCCGATCTCGTTGCTCGGACCGCGGTAGACCGGTGAGCCGAGGGCGCTGGCCATCAGCTGCGCGCCCAGGCACACGCCGAACACCGGGCGTTCGGCGGCAAGGCGCCGGCGGAGCAACTCGATCTCCTGGAGGAGCGACGGATACCGGTCTGCCTCGTACACGCCCATCTCACCGCCGAGGACGACCACGAGGTCGGCCTCCACCGGGTCGAGCGTGCCCACGTCGCCCAGCTCGGTGTCGACGATGGTGAGTTCGAAACCGTGTTCGCGCAGCACCGGTTCGAGGTTGCCGAGGTGGATCTTGGCGTCGTGCCGCAGGACGAGCGCGGTGCGGCTCACTCGAGGCCCTTGATGACGATGGCGTCGGTGGGCGGGTTGGCCGTGTTCGGGTCGACGTACACGTCGGGCTCGATGTAGACGGTGCGTGCCAGCGGGACTGCCGCTCGGATGCGGGTCTCGACGCTGTTGATGGCGGCGGCGATGTCGGAGAACCGGCTGGACGAGTCAAACGCGAGCTTGGTGGCGACAAGGAGCTCGTCCGGGCCGAGGTACAGCGTCTTCATGTGGATGATGCGCCGGGTCTCCGGGCCGTCGAGGATGGCCGCGGTGATGGCGTTCAGGTCGGCTTCGCTGGCCCCCTCGCCAACCAGGAGGCTCTTGGTCTCGATGCCGAGGATGACCGCGACGGCCACCAGCAGCACGCCGATGCCGAGCGTCCCGATGCCGTCCCAGAGCGGGTTGCCGGTGACGATGGTGAGGCCGACGCCGAGGAACGCCAGCACCAGGCCGATCAGCGCGGCGACGTCCTCGAGCAGGACGACGGGGAGCTCAGGGGCCTTGGCCCGGCGCACGAACTGCACCCAGGTCTGGGTGCCGCGCAGCGGGTTCGATTCCTTGATGGCGGTGCGGAGCGAGTACGACTCGAGCACGATGGCGATCACCAGGACCGCGATCGGCAGCCACGGAACCTCCAGCGGATGCGGGTGTTGCACCTTGTCGATGCCCTCGTAGATGGAGAATATGCCGCCGACCGAGAACAGGATGATCGACACCACAAACGCGTACACGTACCGTTCACGGCCGTAACCGAACGGATGCTCGGCATCCGCTTTCTTCCTGGCTTTCCGTCCGCCGAGCAGCAGCAACAACTGGTTGCCGGAGTCGGCGATCGAGTGCACGCCCTCGGCCAGCATCGAGGAGGAGCCGGAGAATGCCCATGCGATCAACTTGGTGATGGCGATGCCGAGGTTGGCCGAGAATGCCGCGATGATTGCCTTGTTTCCACCCGATGCGCTCATGCTGTAATCCTAGAGCCGCACCAGACCGGCCATCCGGCGCGAAACTAGACTGGCGCCATGACCTCCAGCGCACCCGTGTCCCTGCCCGCGATCGCCTTCCTCGGGGCAGGCTCGATGGCCAGGGCGATCCTCTCCGGCCTCCTCGCACCGGGAGTGACGGTGGACGGCGGCATCCGCGCCACCAACCGGTCGGCTGCCAAAGCCGGAGAGCTCAGCGGCCTCGACGGCATCACCGCCTGGGCGACCGAGGTCGACGCCGACGCCAACCACCGGGCGGTGACCGGCGCGCGCATCGTCGTGGTCGCGGTCAAGCCGGCGATGGTCCCCGACCTGCTGCGGGAGATCGGCGACAGCCTGGAGCCCGGCACGCTCGTGGTCAGCGTGGCGGCCGGCGTGACCATTTCAACGTTCGAGTCGCTGCTGCCCAGCTCGGTGGCCGTCATCCGCTCCATGCCGAACACCCCCGCGACAGTGGGCAAGGGCGTCACCGGGCTGAGCGCGGGCACTCGCTCCACCGCGCGGGACCTGGACCTTGCCACCGCCCTCTTCGAGACGGTCGGCGAGGTGCTGGTGGTGCCGGAGGAGAAGCTCGACGCACTGAGCTCGATTTCCGGCTCCGGCCCCGCATACGTGTTCTACCTCATCGAACAGCTGACCGCATCGGCGGTGTCGAAGGGCTTCTCGCCGGAGGAAGCGGCGACACTGGTCAACGGCACCTTCCTCGGCGCGAGCACCCTGCTGGTGTCCTCCGGCGAAGCCCCGGCCGAACTGCGGCGCCGGGTGACCAGCCCTAATGGCACCACGGAGCGCGCCGTGCAGGTGCTCGAGTCGGCCGGCCTGAAGGCGCTGTTCGACACCGCGACGGATGCTGCGCTCGCCCGCTCGCGCGAGCTCGCTGCCGGCAAATAGGTTCGGTCGCGGTCGTCTCCGGGGGCCCGTTGAACGGTGCCGGCATCCGTCGTCGATTCGCGCAACTCGACGAGATCTAGGAGCCGAGCGCCGCGAACCGTTCGATGTCGCCCTCGGTGCCGGACACGATGATGAGGTCGTGGTTGGAGACCACGGTGTCGGCCGTCGCGTAGGTGAACGGCTTGCCGGGGCTCTTCACGCCGACCACGGTGATGTGGTACTTCACCCGCACCCCCGACTCGGTCAGGGTCTTGCCGCGGATCGGTTTCGGCGGGTACATCTTGACCAGGGCGAAGTCGTCGTCGAACTCGATGAAATCGAGCATCCGCCCGGAAACAAGGTGGGCCGTGCGTTCGCCGGCTTCTGCTTCCGGGTAGATCACGTGGTTCGCACCGATGCGTTCGAGGATCTTGCCGTGGGACTGCGAAATCGCCTTGGCCCAGATCTGCGGCACCTTGAGGTCGACCAGGTTGGCGACGATCAGGACGCTGGCCTCAACGGATGACCCCACGGCGCAGACGGCGATGGAGAAGTCCTGCGCGCCGACCTGGCGCAGGGCGTCGATCGACCGGGCATCGGCCTGGACGGCGTGGGTGACCCGCTCTGACCACTTCTGCACCAGGGCTTCGCTGTCGTCGACGACGAGCACCTCACGGCCCAGCCGGTCGAGCTGCCCGGCCGTCGCCGCGCCGAACCGGCCGAGGCCGATCACCAGGACGGGGGCATCATGCTTGATCCGGTCAACCAACGATGGGCCTCTCTTCAGGACGTTTGAACAGTTGCCTGCTCTGGCTTGCTGCCAGTGCTGCGGCGAGAGTCACTGTACCAATGCGGCCCATGAACATGATCGCCGACATGACGTAGACGCCCTCCGGCGGAAGGCTGGCTGTGAGCCCGGTGGACAGTCCGCAGGTGGCGAACGCGCTGATCACGTCGAAGAGCACCAGGTCGAGCGGTGCCTTGGAGATCTGCAGCAGCAGGATGCTTCCCACCGCGACGGTGGTCGCACCCCACAGCACGACGCTGACCGCGAGGCGGAGCATGTCGCGCGGGATCCGGCGGCCGAACGCCTCCATGCTCTGCTTTCCGCGCGCTTCGGCGAACGCGGCCAGGAACAGCACCGCGAGGGTGGTGACCTTGATGCCGCCCGCTGTGGAGGCCGAGCCGCCGCCAATGAACATCAGCATGTCGGTCACCAGCAGGCTGGAACCGTTCAGGCTGTTCATATCCACGGTGGCGAAGCCGCCGGAACGGGTCATCACCGACATGAACAGCGATTGGAAGACGGTATCCCCGGCGCCGAGTTTGCCGAACGTGTCGGGATTGTTGAACTCGAGCACGATGAACATCAGCATGCCGAGGATCATGAGCACGATCGTGGTGAGCAGGGTCAGCTTCACGTGCACCGACCAGCGGTGCGGGTTCCGCCAGCCGCGCGCGAACGCATAGATCACGGGAAAGCCGAGGCTGCCGAGGAAGACGCCGATCATCAGCGCGCCGAGGAACCAGTAGTCGCCCTCGAACTGGCCGATCCCGAGTTCGTTGGGGTTGAAGCCGGTGTTGGTGAACGCCATCGCCGAGTAGTAGAGACTGTGCCAGATGGCGTCGCCCGGTGGGACGCCGTCGATCAGCATCCGTGGGAACAACAGCGCGGCCACCGCGGCCTCGATGACGAGGGCGCTCACGGCGACGGTGAGGAGCAGGTTGCCCACCTCCCCGAGTCGTACCGCCTGCCCCTCGTTGACCGGGCCGACGTGCAGCCGCGACGGGTTGGAGTCGCTGGCGGCCATGAGCTTGGCCCGCAAGCCGAGCCGGCGGGAGATGACCATGCCCATGATCGAGGCCAGTGTGAGCACGCCGACTCCGCCGATGTTCACCCCGATATAGACCAGGGTGTTGCCGAAGACCGACCAGTGGGTGGCCATGTCGACGGTCGCAAGGCCGGTCACGCAGATCACCGAGACCGCGGTGAACAAGGCGTCGTGGAGTGGGGTGACGATCCTCTCGGCCGAGGAGATCGGAAGCGAGAACAGCAGGGTGAACAGCATGATCAACGCCACGAAGACGAGGATGGCGAAGCGAGACGGCGACGAGCGCACCAGGGCATCGATCAGGTCGCGGATGCGGCCGTACCAGGTTGTCGAATGGGCGACAGCGCGGGTGTTGCTGGCCTTGCTCGGCACTTGCACCCCCGTGTTGTAGCGACCCGTGACGAGTTGTCATGGTACTCCTCATCCGGAGTGACTAGCCTTGAGCCCATGGCAGACATCTTTGACGTGATCGCGGACGCCACGCGGCGCGACATCCTTCACATTCTTCTGGAGCGATATAACCAGGCCAGGGATGCCGGCGGGGAGATCAGCGTCTCGGATATCGTCATCCAGCTCGCCCTCAGCCAGCCGACCGTCTCCAAGCACCTCAAGGTCTTGCGCGAAGCGGGCCTGGTAGCGGTGCGCGAGGAGGGCCAACATCGGTACTACCGGTTGGACTACGCCCCCCTCGAGGAGATCGAGGACTGGCTGATCCCCTTCCTCAGTGTCGACTTCGACGTCGAGGCGGAGCGGGCGGCCGCGGAGTTTGAAGCCGGCCTCAAAGACGAGCAGCGTGCGTTCGCGGCATCCATCGGCAAGGCCCTCGCCGACACTTCATTCCAAATGGCGCATGCAGTCAAGGACGCGACGAGCCGGAAGTGGCGCAAGAGCGACTAGACGGGCACCGGCGTTGCCCCTAGAGTTACCAACAAATGACACGGAATCTTTCGGAAGTACGTTTTCTCACGGTCGCCGAGGTGGCTGAGATGATGCGCGTCTCCAAGATGACCGTCTACCGGCTGGTGCACTCCGGTGAGCTCCCGGCGATCCGTTTCGGACGCTCGTTCCGGGTGCCTGAGTCGGCCGTCGCAGAGGTCATCGACCAGCATGTCGCCGACTCCGCGTAGGGCGGGCAAGTTTTTCCGGTAGAATGGGGCTTTCGTGTGAGCCGCGAATTACGCGGCTCAACCAATTTCTTGTGAGGTCTGTGTGGGTTCTGTAATTAAGAAGCGACGCAAGCGCATGGCGAAGAAGAAGCACCGCAAGTTGCTTCGCAAGACTCGCCACCAGCGTCGCAATAAGAAGTAGCCGGTCTGCCGGTTTACATGGCGTGAGCGTTAGGCCGTTGGCCTAGCGCTTTTTGCTTGCCCGCACCGCTGCCTTGATGCTGGCCGGCCGCATGAGCATGACCGGCCAGTGCCGTTCCGTCGCGTACCGGCGGAGCACCGTATCGGGGTTCACCACGACCGGGTGTCCGACCAGGCTGAGCAGCGGAATGTCGTTGTGGGAGTCGGAATAGGCCCAACAGTCGGCGAGATCGGCGTCGGCGGCGCGCGCCAACCCTGCAGCGGCTTCAGCCTTGTGTGCGCCGTGCATCACCGGCCCGGACAGGGCGCCGGTGAAGACGCCGTCGACGCACTCCAGCACTGTTCCGATCGCGCCGGTGAGCCCGAGGCGCTCGGCGATGACGTCGGCGACCTCCTGTGCGGTGGCGGTGACGAGCCACACCTCCCGGCCCTCCGCCAGGTGCCGTGCGGCGACGGCGACGGTCTCCGGCCAGAGTCGGCGCATCAGGCGGCTGTCGAAGATCTGGTGGCTCAGCGCCACGAGTTCGTCACGGCTGCGCCCGACGACGACGTCGAGGGCGCGCCGCCTGGCCTGCTCGATATGGGATCGGTTCTCGCCCACCGCGACGAAGCGGGCCTGCTTCCAGACGAATCCGGCGATGTCGCGACCCGAGATGTACCGGCTCCGCCAGGCGCCGATTCCCACGTGGTACAGGCTGGCCCCGCGCAGGAGCGTGTTGTCGACGTCGAAGAACGCGATTGCGGGTCCGTGGGGCGCATCAGGCATGTTCTGACTGAGTCTATTGTCGAGTCCCACCCAGCCGTGCGCGTTTAGGCTGGACTAATGCCTACCGCACACCTCACCCTGATCGGCAAGCCCGGCTGCCACCTTTGCGACGATGCCCGCGACGTGGTCGCGAGCGTGATCGGCAAGGTCCGGGACGAGCCCGGCGCTCCCGAGATCCTGCTCGAGGAGCGCTCCATCCTCGACGACGCGGCGCTCGCCGAGTTGTATGTCGAAGACATCCCGGTTCTGCTGCTGAACGGAACCGTGCACAATTACTGGCGCATCGACCCGCTGCAGCTGCGCACGGCGCTGCTGGACGTCTCATGATCCGCCACGTGGTGTCCTGGCAGCTGGCGGCGACCGACCCCGACGAGAGGGCCGCCCACGCCACCCGCATCGCGGCCGGCCTGAGCGGCCTCGTCGGTGTGGTGGACGACATCCGCTCGCTCGAGGTCGGAGCGGATGTTGTCGGTGGCGGCAACTGGGACGTCGCCCTGGTCGCCGACTTCGATGACGTGGATGCGCTGGAGCGCTACGCGGCGCACCCTGAGCACCAGAAGCTGGTCGGCTTCATCCGCTCGGTCACGGCACAGCGGATGGCCGTCGACTTCGAGCTCTGACCCCTCCGCAGCCCCACAGCAGGCACGCCTTGCTTCGCTGAACCCGCAGTTGTTGGGCTTAAGACGCGCTCATAACCCCAACAAGTGCGGGTTCGCGGGGAAGGGAGGCGGACTCGGGTGGCGGGACAGGGCGCGAAAACAGCAGGTAACCCGCACGAGGACGCGATCCATGATGTTTTCGCGTCGAATCAGCGGATTACTGATGTTTTGGCGTTTCAGCCGCCCGACCGCCCCACAGCAGGCACGCCTTGCTTCGCCGAACCCGCAGTTGTTGGGCTTAAGACGCGCTCATAACCCCAACAAGTGCGGTTTCGCGGCGGAAGGGAGGCGGACGGGCGGGGCTAGGGGAGCAGGCGGGTCGGGCCGCGGAACAGGTAGGTGACCTCGCGGATGGACGCCTGGTGCAGCATCAGCATCAGCACCCGGGCCAGGCCCATGCCGAAACCGCCGTGCGACGGCACGCCGTAGCGGAAGAAGTCGAGGTAGAAGTCGAGCTCCTCCGGCTCCAGCCCCTTCTCCTTCGCCTGCTCCACCAGCACGTCGATGCGGTGCTCGCGCTGGGCGCCGGTGGAGATCTCGGTGCCGTTGTAGATCAGGTCGTAGCTGTTGGTGAGGCCAGCGTCGCCGTCGTGGCGCATGTGGTAGAACGGGCGGATGCTCGACGCGTAGTCGGTGAGGAACACGAATTCGTGGCCGTACTTCTCCAGGACGTAGGCGGCGATCTGGCGCTCGCCCTCCGGGTCCATGTCGTCGTCGTCGCGCGGCACCTCGTAGCCGCGCTCCTTGACGATCTCCTTGGCCTCGGCCAACGGGATGCGCGGGAACGGCGTGGTCGGCACGGTCACCTCGACGTCGAACAACGCCTTCACCTCGTCGCCGTGCTTCTCCTTCACCGCGCTGAAGCCGGCGACCATGAGCTCTTCGTGCAGCTTCATCACGTCTTCGTGGCTGTCGATCCAGCTGATCTCAGAGTCGATGCTGGTGAACTCGGTGGAGTGGCGGCTGGTGAACGACGGGTCGGCGCGGAATGCCGGGCCCACCTCGAAGATCTTGCCGAAACCGGCCGACTGGGCCATCTGCTTGAAGAACTGCGGGCTCTGCGCCAGGTACGCCTTGGTGTCGAAGTACTCCACCTCGAACAGTTCGGCGCGGGACTCGCTGGCGCTGGCCATGAGCTTCGGGGTGTGGATCTCGATGAAGTCGTGTTCGATCCAGTAGGTCCGCAGTGCGTGCTCGAACGTGGTCTGGATGCGGAAGATCAGGTTCTGCTTCGGGTTGCGGAGGTCCAGGAACCGCCAGTCCATCCGCTTGTCGAGGCTGGAGTCGGCGGCGATCGGCGTCTCCGGGATGGCGTGGCTGAGAACGTCCACAGTGGCGAGCTTCACCTCGATCCCGCCGAGTTTCACCCGCTCGTCATGCTTGAGGTCACCGGTCACGGTGATGAAGCTGCCCTGCGAGAGTCCGGAGATGGTGGTCGCGGGCTCGTCGGCGATCACCACACCGTCGTCACCCGTGGTGCGGGGGTTGACCAGCTGCACGGCGCCCGACTCGTCACGGAGCACGACGAACTGCACCTTCTTCTGGTCGCGCACAGTGTCGACCCAGCCCGACACCGAAACGGGGCCGTCGTCGAGGGCGGAAAGGTCTTTGATTAATACGCGTCCAGTCACCCGCCAAGTTTAGCCGCAGCCACTCTCGGCGAATTCGCGGCTCTACGCTACGTAGACTGGGTGCCGTGGTAGCTAGCCAGGTGCATCTCGTGCGTCACGGCGAGGTCTTTAACCCCGAGCGGGTGCTCTACGGGCGACTCTCCGGCTACGGCCTCTCCGCACTGGGCGTCCAGATGGCAGGGGCCGCGGCAGCCGATCTCCTCCAACGGGGACGCCCGGTGGTGCGCATCGTCGCCTCCCCGCTGCAACGGGCGCAGGAGTCCGCCGAACCCATCGCATCCGCTTTCAACCTGCCGGTGTCCATCGACGAACGCCTCATCGAACCGACGAACAGGTTCGAGGGCAAGCGGATGCGCGGCCCGCAGGGCGCGCTCCGCGATGCCCGCAATTGGCCGGCGCTGGCCAACCCGCTGCGGCCCAGCTGGGGAGAGCCATACCGGCTGATCGCCGAGCGGATGCTCGCCGCGATCGACGACGCGTTCCAGTCTGTCGGCGACGAGGAGCACGGCGATGTCGTGCTGGTGAGCCACCAGCTGCCGATCTGGATGGTGCACTGTGCCCTGGCCGGCACCCGGTTCGCCCACGATCCGCGGAAACGCCGCTGCGCCCTGTCGAGCGTCACCACCCTGTCCCTCCGCGGGAGCGGCGTCGCCGAAATCGGCTACGCGGACCCGGCGGCGCCGCTCAGCGTCGGTGCGACGGATGTGGGCGCGGTATGAGACGCCGCATCGGCCCGGCGCTCATTGCCGGGCTCTTCATCTCCGCCGTGGTGCTCTCCGGCTGTAGCGCGGACCCGCTGGCCGAGCAGTACCGGGAAGGCAGCAACAAGGGCTACATCGCCGGTGACGGCAGCGTCACGGAGATCGCCGCCGGCCAGCGCGGACCGGCGGTCGAGTTCAGCGGCACCACGGAGGACGGCGACACGGTGACGTCCGCCGACTTCGCCGGCCGGGTGCTGGTGGTCAACTTCTGGTACGCCGGATGCGCGCCGTGCCGCGCCGAAGCACCCGACCTGCAGAAGCTGAACCAGGAGTTCGACGGTAAGGGCGCCAGTTTCCTCGGTGTCAACGTGCGCGACCAGGCCGCCAATGCGATCTCGTTCAACGAGGGCTACGGCATCACCTACCCGTCGGTGATGGACGTGAACGACGGCAGCATGCAGCTGGCGTTCAGCGGCAGCATCCCGCCGAACGCGGTGCCGACCACGCTGGTGCTCGACGCCGAGGGCCGCGTCGCGGCGCGCATCCTCGGCCAGGTCACGGCGCCGTCCATCCTGGAAACCCTGGTCAGGGACACGATTGCCGAGGCCGGGTAGCCGTGGGCAATCCCTTCGGCGAAATCGTCTTTTCCGGCCAGCTCCTCCTCGCGATTCCCGTCGCGATCCTGGCCGGACTGGTGTCGTTCGCCTCCCCGTGCATCCTGCCGCTGGTACCCGGCTATCTCGCCTACATCGGCGGCTTCACCGACGGCAGTTCCACTGCACGCCGCGGCGACAAGCGCGGCCAGCGGCGATTGCTGGCCGGGGTCGGATTGTTCGTGCTCGGCTTCGCACTGGTGTTCGTGCTCACCGGCGTCGTGTTCGGGTTCGCCGGATTCTGGCTGAACCAATACCGGGACCTGATCACCCGGCTGGCCGGCGTGCTGGTGATGCTGATGGGCCTGGTCTTCGTCGGCGCGTTCGGCTTCTCCCAGCGCACCGTGAAGACGCAGTGGCGCCCGCGGATGGGCCTGGCCGGTGCCCCGCTCCTCGGAGCGGTCTTCGCTGTCGGCTGGACCCCGTGCACCGGTCCTACCCTCACCGCCATCAACTCGCTCAGCCTCAGCACCGGCTCACCCTGGCAGGGCGGCCTGCTGGCGCTGTTCTATGCGCTCGGCCTCGGCATCCCGTTCCTGCTGATCGCACTCGGGTTCGGCTGGGCCACCGGCGCCGTCGCATTCTTGAAGCGGCATGTTCGCGCGATCAACCTACTCGGAGGGCTGCTGCTCATTGTCATCGGTCTGCTCATGGTCAGTGGCGTCTGGAACGCCTGGATGCTCGACCTGCAGGGGGTGATCGGCGGTTATGTCCCGGCCATCTGACCACATCGACTCCCGGCCGATGGTCGCCGAACCTCAAGGTGACGGCGTCACCCAGCCCAAACTCGGCTTCGTCGGCTGGCTCCGCTTCCTCTGGCGCCAGCTCACCAGCATGCGCACCGCGCTGTTCCTGCTCCTCCTGCTCGCCATCGCCGCCGTGCCCGGCTCGCTGGTGCCGCAACGGAGTTCAGACCCCAACGGTGTCGCCCAGTACTTCACCGACAACCCGGACCTGGCGCCGGTGCTCGACAAGGTGCAGGCGTTCGACGTGTATTCGTCAGCCTGGTTCTCGGCCATCTATCTGTTGTTGTTCGTGTCCCTGATCGGATGCGTCGTGCCGCGAACCAAGCACCACCTGGCGGCATTACGCGCCAAGCCCCCGAAGACGCCGGCCCGACTGGCCCGGCTGGCCGGCTTCACCACGCGCGACGCCGCGGAAGGCACCGACGCGCAGGCCGCGATCGTAGAGGCCCGCACCCTGCTGAAGAGCAGCGGCTACCGGGTCGCCAGCTTCGACAACGCCACCGGCGGCAACCGCGAGTTCTCGGTGTCCGCCGAACGGGGCTACCTGCGCGAAACCGGCAACCTGGTCTTCCACTCCGCCCTGGTCGGAGTGCTGATCACGGTCGGCTTCGGCAGCGGCTTCGGGTTCGCCGGCCAGCGCGTGCTGGTGGAGGGCCAGGCGTTCGTCAACACGATCAGCGCCTACGACTCGTTCAACCCCGGCCGGTTCTTCGACGACGCCAGCCTCGACCCGTACAAACTCGCCCTCGACGACTTCACGGTGAAGTACGAGACCAAGAACCTGAAGGCATACGGCCAGCCGCTCGACTTCGGCGCGCATGTCACCGTCACCCATCGCGGCGAGAAGCCCGAAACCGGCGAGGTCAAGGTGAACGGCCCACTGCGCACCGGCGGCACCGACATCTACCTGCTCGGCAACGGATACGCTCCGACCATCACGGTGAAAGACCCGAACGGCAACGTCGTCTTCACGGACTCCATTCCCTTCCTGCCGCAGGACGCGAACCTCACCTCCCTCGGCATCGTCAAGGTGCCGGACGGCCTCGCCAAACAGCTCGGCATGGTGGGATTCTTCTACCCGACCCAGGCCACCGCGGCCTCCGGCGCCTACTACTCCACCTACCCGGACCTCGAGTTCCCGCTGCTCACCCTGAACGTCTACACCGGAGACCTCGGCCTGAACGCCGGCGTGCCGACATCCGTCTACGCGCTCGACACCGACAAGATGACACAGCTGACCGGGGGGACCACCGGCCAGGAGTCGCTCGAGCTGAAGCCGGGTGAGTCGCAGCAACTGCCGAACGGGCTCGGTTCGGTGACGTTCGAGAACGCCGACCCGACCGCGGCGGCGGGTGACTTCTCCGGTTCGGTGCTGCGGTTCGCCTCGTTCGACATCCACCACGACCCCACCCAGGGCTGGGTGCTGTTGTTCGCGGTCCTCGTGCTGCTGGGGCTGCTCACCTCACTGTTCGTGCCCCGCCGCCGGGTATGGGTGAAGGCCGTCGAACGGGCCGACGGCACGGTGCGGTTCGAGTACGCCGGCCTCGCCCGCGGTGAGGACCCCGCCCTCGAAGACGCCGTTTCCGCCCTCGCCGACCGCCATAGTGCCGCACTCTCCCCGCAGAACCTCGCCGCCACACCCCGACAGACTTAGGCTTACACCGTGAATCCCAACGACCTTTCCGTCCTCAGCCTGTACTCGGCCATGGCGGTGTACGCGCTCGCGTTCATCGCATTCGCCATCGACCTGGCCCGGCGGTCGTCGACCGTGAAGGCCGTGAGCGAGCTCGGGGCGGATGCCGCGGGTGCGGCGGTCGCCACGGCATCCGCCGGAATGACGGCCGGGTCCGGCGGCACGACCACCCTTACCCGGCTGAGCGCCAGGATCGCGAACGACGCGGTGACCCCCTACGGGCGCTCGAAGAGCCTGCGGGTGGGTGTGTCGCTCACCGTGCTGGCGTGGCTGCTGCACCTCGCCGCCGATGTGTTGCGCGGCATTGCCGCGGGCCGGGTGCCGTGGGCCAACATGTACGAATTCGCGATGACCGGCACGTTGATCATCATGACCGTGTTCCTGGTCGTGCTGACCCGGGTGGACCTGCGCTTCCTCGGCACCTTCGTCACCGGCCTGGTCCTGGTGCTGCTCGGCATCGCCTCGCTCAACTATTACGTCGACGTGTCGCCGCTCCCGCCGGCGCTGCAGTCGGTCTGGCTGGTCATCCACGTGTTCGTGGCCACGCTCGGCACCGGCTTCTTCGCGCTCGGTTTCGCGCTCTCCGTGGTGCAATTGCTGCAGTTCAAGCGAGAGAGCGTGGCCGCCGGGTTCACGGCAACGAAACTCCGGCTGCTCTCCACCCTCCCGTCGTCGGCAACACTGGAGAACCTGGCCTACCGGGTGAGCATCGTCGGCTTCATTCTCTGGACCTTCACCCTGATGGCCGGTTCAATCTGGGCCGAGAAAGCCTGGGGCCGGTACTGGGGCTGGGACACCAAGGAAGTGTGGACCTTCATCATCTGGGTGATCTACGCCGGTTACATCCATGCCAGGGCCACCCGCGGCTGGCGTGGATCGCGGTCGGCGTGGTTGGCGATCATCGGTTTCGTCGCCGTGATGTTCAACTTCGGCATCGTCAACGTCTTCTTCAAGGGACTACACGCCTACTCCGGGCTCTGACGGGTCTGGACAGGCTCGACCACCGGGTCTCGACAGGCTCGACCACCAGGTCTCGACAGGCTCGACCACCGGGTCTCGACAGGCTCGACCACCGGGTCTGGACAGGCTCGACCACCGGGTCTGGACAGGCTCGACCACCGGGTCTGGACAGGCTCGACCACCGGTGATCGGCTTGTCGAGATCAGCCGGCAAGCAGCGCATGGCTGCGTGTGAGCCGCGCCAGCCACCAGTCACGACGGTCCACGGATGCCCGGTGTCGCTCGAGCAGGCCGGCATCCGCTGTGACCCGGCGCACCGGGATCGCGCCGTCCTGTGGGACCAGCGGCGACGATGTCACGTCTGCCGCCAGCAGGGAGGCCGTTCCGAGGCCACAGTCGAATTGGAGCTCGGGGATCGCGGCAGCCAGGTGCGCCCCCATCGCGATGCCAACGGAGGTCTCGAGCGCGCTGGAGACGACAACCGGCAACCCGGCCTGCCCGACGATGTCCAATGCCGCCCTGATGCCGCCGAGCGGTTGCGCCTTGATCACGAGGAGGTCGGCGGCGCCGGCCCTTGCCACCGCGAGCGGGTCACTCGCTTTGCGCACGCTTTCGTCGGCGGCGATCGGCACATCCAGGTACCGGGTGCGCCGCCGGATCTCTGCCAGGTCCTCGATCGACTCCACCGGCTGCTCGACGTATTCGAGGTCGAACCCGGCCAGGGCGTGGATTGCGTGCTCCGCCTCGTCGAGGGTCCAGAGTCCGTTGGCGTCGAGACGGATTCGGCCGGTCGGGCCGAGCGCGTCGCGCACGGCCCGCACGCGGCCCACGTCGTCGGCGAGGGTCTGGTCGCCGGCGGCCACCTTCACCTTCGCGGTTCGGCAGCCGGGGAAACGGTCCAGGACGCCCTGCACCGCCTCCGCCGGGACGGCCGGGACGGTGGCGTTGACCGGGATCTCGTCACGATACCCCGGCGGGGTCGCATTCCAGCCGAAATCGATCGCGGCTGACAGCCAGGATGACGCCTCGGCGTCGCCGTATTCGATGAACGGGGAGAATTCGGTCCAGCCGTGCGGCCCTTCCAGCAGCAACGCCTCGCGGGTGTCGATGCCGCGGAAGCGGGTCGCCATCGGGAGGGAGACCACGCGGGCCGTGGCGAGCAGGTCAGCCAGGGAAGGGAACATGACGCCAGTCTGGCACCGTTGGCGGTTCGAGGCCGTGGAGAGTGCTGTGCCTACAGGCCGCTGCCGACGTCGAGGCCGATCGTCTCGGTGGCATCGAGTTCGGTCACGTTGCCCTTCTCCGCTTCGACGTCCACCAGGACCACCGGAACCCCCTCGGCGAGCAGCAGGTACGCGCTTTCCGCCCGGCCCTCGCCGCTGTTCACCTTCAACCACTTCGGCGCGCCGGACGCCACACCGGCGCTGATCTCTGACTGCACGTCATCCAGGGTGCGTCCGCCGATCGAGTACGGTTTTCCGGCGTACACGATGTCGATTCGGTTCATCATTCCTCCTGCGATCTGGCCGGCGCCGAGCCGGCGTGGCCTGCCTGCGGTTCGGGCACGATGCGCAGCCCGCTGGACGAGTTCGCCGTGTCCATCAGCGCTTCGATCCACTCCCGATTGAGCGTCGGCGTGCGCCCGCCGAAGTACTTGAAGGCCACCGGTATCCCCGGATGCAACCAGATCGTGCTGCGGCCATTACCCGACGCCGGGTCGTCTCGCCAGGAGAAATAAAAGGATTCCCCTCGTCGCAGCTTTGCGCCGATGACCACCTGGACGTGGGCGAGCACACGGTCGTCAAAGTCCGCCGTCATTGTGGAATCGTAGGTCAGCTTGCCCATCGCACCTCTCCGATCGCCGTCTGGGTCTGCGAGCCGTTGGCAGCCACGCGGGCCTTCGTCACGCCTGTCGCTACGTCCGTGATGCGCTGCGGGCTCGTGACCCGACGCGCGACCTGTCAGTGGACGACCGGCGCAACTGCGCTCCGGCTGCCACGCCGGCGCGTTCCTTGGCTGCAACCTTATCGCTGGCGCGTGTGTCGCGCGGGGGCAACTGCACGGTGCTCTCTGCCGGGATGCCTCCCTGCAGTTCGCGCCCGCGTTCCAGCTCCGAGTTGAATTCCGCTCCGAACAGCAGCGCCAGGTTGACGATCCACAGCCACAACAGGAAGACGATGACCCCGCCAAGCGAGCCGTAGGTGCGATCGTAGTTGCCGAAGTTCGCGACGTAGAAGCCGAAACCGACCGTTGCGATCCCGAGGACGAGTACGGCGAGGGCGCCACCCACGCTGATCCAGCGGAATCGTGGTTGGCGGATGTTCGGTGTCGCGTAGTAGAGCACGGCAACGATGATGATGACGATGATGGCCAGCACGGGCCACTTCGCGATCGACCAGATCAGCACTGCGGTGTCACCGAGTCCGACGACATTGCCGATCGCCTGGGCGACCGGGCCGGATACGACGAGGATGATCGCGCTGGCGACGACCAGGACGAGGGTGATGAGCGTGACGAGCAGTTGCACCGGGCGGAGCTTCCAGACCGGGCGACCCTCGTCCACTTCGTACATCCGGTTCAATGCGCGGCCGAAAGCGCCCACGTATCCCGAAGCCGACCAGACGGCGCCGACGATGCCGATCACGAGGCCCCAGCCGACGGCCGGTGAGCTGGTGAACCCCTGGATGCTGTCACGGAGGAAACCGACCGATCCACCCGGCGCAAGCTGCTCGACCACGCCGAGCAAGGCATCCGTGCCCTTCTTCGCCTGGCCGACGAGCCCCAGGAGGGAGACCAGGGCGAGCAGCCCGGGGAAGATGGAGAGCACCAGGTAGTAGGTGAGCGCCGCCGCCAGGTCGGTGCACTGGTCCGCGCTGAACTCGCGCAGGGTGCGTTTGGCCAGGTAGCCCCAGGTGGGTTTCTTCAGGTCGGTCGGACTCTTCGGCTTGAGTGGGCTGTCCGGCTGCCGCTCAACCTGGAGTTGCGCGGCCTTGCTTGCTGCCTGGTCCCGTTCCCGGGCCTGGATGAAACTGGTCGCGCCCATCGCGGCGATGACGGCAGCCGGGATGACAGCAACGATTCCGTGCGCCGCGACGCGTCGGGGAGAGGATCGCGTTCGCGGGGAGGGGGATGGTTTGGGCATGGGGTGGTCGGCGTCAGCCGTGGCCACCGCTCGAGGAGCCCGGGGTGGAGTCGGCACCCGGGGAATTCGTGTCCGGGGCGGAATCAGGGCTCGGCGGCGTACTCGTGCCGTCAGCACCGACCGTTGCCGCGGTCGACGGGGCAGACGGGGAATCGGACTTCGAGGCGTCCTCCATCGCATCCGACGCGTGATCCATCGCGTGTGACACCTTGCTCTGGGCGAGGTTGGCGGCATCCTTTGCGACCTGGCCGGCCTGCGACACCGTCTTCTGCACCGGCGGGCTGCCCCACACCTCGCGCGCCTTGGTCCGGATCTGTTCGTAGGCCTGACGTCCGGCCTTGGAACCGAGCACGTAGCCGGCCGCTGCACCTGCCAGGAAGAGAAGTTTTCCCCTCATGACCGCACCTCCTGTTGTCGAATCGAGTGTGGACTGATCTTGACCCTATGCCCCCTTGGCAGGGGACAAAAGGGGGTTAGCATGGCGGAAACAGACTGTCACGAGAGAAAGGAAGGCCTGCGATGAGCGGTGCTGACAAGATCCAGAACGCAGCTGAAGAAGCAATGGGAAAGGGCAAGGAAGCAGTCGGGGACGCCACCGATAACGAAAAGCTCCAAGCCGAGGGCAAGGGTGACCAGGCAAAGGCCAACCTGAAGCAAGCCGGCGAGAAGGTCAAGGACGCCTTCAAGGATTAGTCCCGCATGACGCGAGAGCCCCGCCTGCACGCAGGCGGGGCTTTCGCATGCGGGGCTTTCGCATGCGGCGCGCTCGCACGGTCACGCGCTGGCACGGCGATGCGCCCCGCGTAGGCTGGAGCGATGACTGATCAGGTGTCCGAGATATTCGATCCCAGCCAATGGCGGCAGGCCCCGGGCTTCGATGCCATCACCGACATCACCTACCACCACGACCTCACCGGTCGCATCGCACGCATCGCGTTCAATCGCCCCGAGGTGCGGAACGCCTTCCGCCCGCACACCGTCGACGAGCTCTACGCCGCCCTCGAGGACGCGCGCACCAACCCCCGCATCGGTGTCGTGCTGCTGACCGGCAACGGGCCGAGCGCCAAAGACGGCGGCTGGGCCTTCTGCTCCGGCGGCGACCAGCGCATCCGGGGCCGCGACGGCTACAAGTACGCCGACGGTGAGACCGCGACCGGCATCGACGCCGCGCGAGGTGGACGCCTGCACATCCTCGAGGTGCAGCGCCTGATCCGGTTCATGCCCAAAGTCGTCATCGCGGTCATCCCCGGCTGGGCGGCCGGCGGCGGGCACTCGCTGCACGTGGTCTGCGACCTCAGCATCGCCAGCGCAGAGCACGGGAAGTTCAAGCAGACGGATGCCGACGTCGGCTCCTTCGACGGAGGTTACGGCAGCGCTTACTTCGCCCGCCAGATCGGCCAGAAGTTCGCCCGCGAGGTGTTCTTCCTCGCCCGCGAGTACTCCGCCCGGCGCGCCTACGAGATGGGAGCGGTCAACGCCGTGGTGCCGCACCAGGACCTCGAGGCGACGGCACTTGATTGGGCCCGGGACATTCTGACCAAGTCGCCCACCGCCATCCGGATGCTCAAATTCTCCTTCAACGCGCTCGATGACGGGCTGGTCGGGCAGCAGGTGTTCGCCGGTGAGGCGACGCGCCTGGCCTACGGCACCGATGAGGCCGTCGAGGGCCGCGATGCCTTCCTCGAGAAGCGTGAACCGGACTGGGCGCCGTACCCCTGGCAGTACTGATGCCGCCGCCCTCGGGTGCGAACGCGCGGCATCCGCTTGCGCGGTATCCGCTCACGCTGAGGAAACCTGCTCGCGCGCATGGCAGGCCCGCCGCGCGTGGCGAAATCGTCAGCGCGACCGGGCCGGGAAGTCGGATCAGGGCGGGAGCACCGCGGTGACCCGACCGCTCCGCATCCTGCCCGCTGGCGACCCGGCACTCGTCCTGGCCGCCCTGCGCGAGGCGCTGGCCGGTGACGGTCCGGCCATCCTGCCGGTCACCGGGACCCTCCCCGGCGCCGAGTACGGGCCGGTGCCGCGAAGCGTCGCCGTGGTGATCGAAACCTCGGGATCGACGGATGCGCCCAAACGCGTGATGCTCAGCACCGACGCGCTGCTCGCGGGCGCGGCGGCATCGAGCGTGGCCCTCGGCGGACCCGGCCAGTGGCTGCTCTGCCTGCCCGCGCACTACATCGCGGGCGTGCAGGTACTGGTTCGGTCGATCGCTGCGGAAACCAAGCCCGTGCTCATGCCGGCTGGTCATTTCGACCCGGAGCGCTTCATCGAGTGCGCGGAGCAGCTCGCCGAGCCGCTCCGCTATACGTCCCTGGTTCCGGTGCAGTTCGCGCGGCTGTTGGAACACGCCGACTCGGATCCGCGCACGCTCGCGGTGCTGCAGCGGTTCACCGGCATCCTGGTGGGAGGGCAGGCGATCCGGCCGCAGCTTGTCGAGCGTGCGGGCGAGCAGGGCGTCACGCTGGTGCGCACCTACGGGTCCTCCGAGACGGCCGGCGGATGCGTCTACAACGGCGTGCCGATCGGCAACACCCGGGTGCGGGCCACCGCCGGGCAGCTGGAGCTCTCCGGGTCGGTGCTGGCGGAGGGCTACCTCGGCGACCCGGCCCGGACCGCCGACCGTTTCATCACCGAACACGGGGTGCGCTGGTACCGCACCGGCGACCTCGGCGAGGTCGACGCATCCGTCGGACTGGTGCGGGTGCTCGGCCGTGCGGACAACGTGATCATCTCCGGCGGCGAGAAGGTGTCGCTAGACGCCGTCGAACGCGTGGTGCGCTCGCTGCCCGGGCTCGCCGAGGCCGTGGTGGTAGCCGGCGCCGACCGCGCGTGGGGGCAGGTGCCGATCGTCGTGGCGGTGGGCGGGAGTGCTCCCGACCGCGACGCGGTGCGGGCGGCCGTCGCATCCGCCCTGGGCAACGCGGCGCGTCCGGCGCGCATCGCCATGGTCGAGCGGATGCCGCTGCTCCCCTCGGGCAAGCCCGACCGGCAGGCGTTGCGCGGCCTGTAGCCCGACCGGGAGGCTCTGCGCGGCCTGTAGCCCGAACGGGAGGCTCTGCGCGGCCTGTAGCCCGAACGGGAGGCTCTGCGCGGCCTGTAGCCCGTGCTGGGCCTCGTGCCGGCCCCGCGCCGCCTGTGTCCCGCTGGCCCTGCGCTGCCTGTAGCCACGCTGCTCTCGCGCGGCCCGTGCCCCACGCCGGGCTTGCTTCGCGCTGAGGATTCTGCCACGCGCGGCGGGCCTGCCATCCGCGCGTGGCAAAATCCTCAGCGTGAACGGACGGACGGACGGGGGCTGGCGGACCGACGGGTGGACGGACGGGGCGGGCCGGACGGACGTGGCGGGCCGGACCGACGGGCAGACGGACGGGGCGGGCCGGACCGACGGACGGGCCGACCGGCGAACGGGCCAGCCGACGGGCGAAACGGGTCGCGGCGGATAGCATGAAGGCGTGGCACAGGGAGCACGGCCGGCACGGCCGAAACAGCAGCGGATGAATCCAGCCGAGAAGCTCGGCACGGTGAAGAAGCCGGCGACCGGCAACGGCGACGCGAAACGGCCCACCGGCAACGGCACGTCGAAGAGCACGTCGAAGAACACGTCGCCGAACGGGTCGAAGAAATCGGGCAACCCGGCCGCCCGGGCCGGCGTCCGCCGTACCGGGCCGGGAAAGGTCAAGCCGGCCACCTTCGCCGACTGGGTCTCCGGTGCACGCCTTCGCACCCTGCCCCTTGCGATCGCCCCCGTCGTGCTCGGCACCGCCGCTGCCATTGTGGCCAGTGGCCCCGGGGTCTACCACTGGGTGCGCGCCGTGCTGGCGCTCGTGGTCGCCGTCGGCCTCCAGATCGGTGTCAACTACGCCAACGACTACTCCGACGGCATCCGCGGGACCGACGCGCACCGGGTCGGCCCGGCGCGGCTCACCGGATCCGGCAAGGCCAGCCCGCGCTCGGTTCTCATCGTCGCCCTGGTGTTCTTCGGCCTCGCCGCCGTGGCCGGACTGGTGCTGGTGATCCTCACCCAGCAGTGGTGGTTGCTCGTTGTGGGGGCAGTGGCGATCGTTGCAGCGTGGTTCTACACCGGCGGCGACAAGCCCTACGGGTACTTCGGGCTCGGCGAGCTGTTCGTCTTCGTGTTCTTCGGGCTGGTGGCCACCCTCGGCACCACGTTCGTGCAGGTGGGCCGGGTCAACACCGAGAGCTGGTTCTCCGGCGTCGGGATCGGCCTGATTTCCTGCGCGGTCCTGATGGTTAACAACCTGCGCGACCTCGAGCCCGACAAGGCGGCCGGCAAGCGCACCCTCGCGGTGCTCATCGGGCGCACGGCCTCACGCGTGGTGTTCTGCGTGTTCGTGCTGGTGCCGTTCCTGATCGTCGGGTTCTTCAACTTGTTCTACCCGGCGGCGTACCTGACCTACTTCGTCCTGCTGCTGGCGTTGCCGGCCTGCCTGATCACGGTGACGGCGAAGACCTCACGGGAGCTGATCCTGGCCCTGAAGCTCACCAGTTTCGCCGGCCTCGGCTACGGGATCCTGCTGGCCCTGGCCTTCGTGCTCTAAACCAGGCCGTCCCGCTCCGCGCGGTCCACGGCGGCGTCCTCGGTGTCAGCATCGGAGGCAGCGGATGCCGCCGGTGCGGCAGTGCGGTTCCGCGCCGCGTACAGGTTCCGGGCCACACTCTCCCGCGGCTTCCGAAGGAAGATGTAGGACAGGCAGAGACCGATGACAGCAGCGACCAGCGTGGCCACCCAGGGCTCAATTCCCAGCACCAGCAGCACGACGAGCGGCACCACGAACATCAGCACTCTGAGCACCGAGAAATACACCCACACGGGAACAGCCTTCATGCACTCAGCTTAGGTCGCCCGCCTGAACGGTTGCACACCGCAACCCCGGTTACCGTGCCTACAATGAGGGCATGGCTCGGCTCTGGTTCGTACTCGGTTTGGTGGTCGTCATCCTGACCATCTATACACTCGTGGAGTGCGCCATGTTCGACCGTGGTCGCATCCGTGGGCTTCCCCGCTGGGTCTGGTTGTTCGTGATCGTGCTGGTCCCGGTCATCGGCCCGCTCCTCTGGCTGGTCGTGGGACGCGGACGTCGCGAGACGCCGGGCCTCCGCGCGAGCCGTTCGTTCGCGCCGGACGACGATCCTGACTTCCTCAAACAGCTCGATCGCGAGAAGAACCAGGCCGAACGCATCCGCCAGATGGAGCGGGAACTGGCCGACCTCGACTCGGACAGCCCGCTCGGCGGCACGCCGCCGGGTTCCTCGGGCGGCAAGACCGCCGGCACCCCTGGTGGCAAGGCCTCCGGCACCGCCGGTGGCGGCGCGGCCGGAGCCGCCGGCATCCCGCCGCAGAAGAACGACCCCGGTGAGGGCGACCTGCCGGGCCGCCGGGATGCCTGACGCCGGACTGCCTGAAGCCGGACTGCCCGTAGCGGGGACCACTGTCGGCACGGCCGGAACCGCCTCCGCGACGCGCGACGCCGGCACCACCCCGGCCACCGCTGCCATCGCTGCCATCGCTGTCGGCGAGCCCGGAACTGCCGCTTCGGCCGAAAGCGGCAGCCCGGCCACTGATTTCAGCGTCGCCCTGCTCCGGGAGCTCGTGCGGCTCGGCTTGCGGGACGTGGTACTCGCACCCGGCTCCCGGTCGCAGGCCCTCGCCCTTGCCGCCGCCGAACTGGAACGGCTGGGCGAGATCCGCCTGCACGTGCGGATCGACGAGCGCGGCGCCGGCTTCCTCGCGCTCGGGCTCGCCGTCGAGTCCGGGCTGCCGGCCCTGGTCGTCACCACCTCCGGCACGGCCGTGGCCAACCTGCATCCCGCGGTGCTGGAGGCGCACCACTCCGGTGTTCCGCTGATCCTGCTGACGGCCGACCGACCGGCGGAGCTCCGCGGCATCCGCTCCAACCAGACCACCGTGCAGCCGGGGATCTTCGGCGGCGCGGTCCGCTTCAGCGACGACGTCCCGGCTCCTGTCGGGGCGCCAGGTGAGGCCGGCCAGGCCGCCGTACTGGCCCGCCGGGCAGCGGATGCCGCCCGCGGCAGCACAACCCCGGATCCCGGCCCGGTGCACCTGAACCTGGCGTTCCGGGAACCGCTGTCTGCTGCCGTGGTTCTCGAGCCGGTCGAAGAGACCCGCCCCGGGCTGGAGTCCCTTCACGGGCTGGAGGCCCAGGCCAGCGCCCTGCCGTCTGTGGCAGGCGCCGTCGAAGCCGGGGACACGGCGGACGGCCCTGCCGGTTCCGGGGCACCGCGGGTGGCCGACCGATCCGAGAGCCGCGAGCCGGCCGACGCGCATCCGCTGTTCTTCCTCACGCACGGCCCACGCACCATCGTCATCGCCGGCCACGGTGCCGGCCCGGCAGCCGAGGAGCTCGCCCGCACCGCCGGCTGGCCGCTGATCGCCGAGGTCTCCAGCGGCTCGCATTTCGGCCCGAACCTCGTCGTCTCCTACCGCGAATTGCTGGCCGAACCGGAGTGGGGCGGCCGCGTCGAACGCGCCGTCGTGTTCGGGCACCCGACCCTCAGCCGGGAGGTGCCGCAGCTCGTCCAACGCGACGACGTGGACGCCATCGTCGTGTCGCCGACGGGAAGCGAGTGGTACAACCCCGGCCGGCACGTACGTGTCTTCGCCCGCGCGGTCGCCGCGGATGCGGCATCCGTTGCCGATGCCGGAAGCCGGGTGTCACGGGAGTGGGTCGGTCGGTGGGTCGCTGCCAGCCGGCTGGTGCGCGACGCGCTCGACGAGGCCGACACGCCCCCCGACGTTGAAGCGGCCGCCTCCACGGACTACCGGGTTCGCGGCGGCTTCGCGAAGTCCGAGCTGGCCGCACTGCGGGCGCCGGTGACCCGGGGAATGCTCGTCGACTTCGTCTGGCGGGCCACCTGGCCGCACGACCGGCTGGTGTTCGGGGCGTCGCGCCTGATCCGTGACGCCGACCGGCGCGTGCCGGGCAAGAAGATCGCCGTGCACTCCAACCGCGGCCTGGCCGGTATCGACGGCACCATCGCGACGGCCCTCGGCATCGCACTGGCGAGCCAGGCGCCGACAACGGATGCCGCCGGCCGCGAGGTCCCGCCGCGCGGGGCCGGCACCACCCGGCTCCTGGTCGGCGACCTCACCCTGCTTCACGACGTCGGCTCGCTGCTGATCCCGCCAGGGGAGACGCGGCCCCGGCTGCAGGTGATCGTGGGCAACGACGGTGGCGGCACCATCTTCGACGGACTCGAGGTGGCATCCGTTGCCCCGGCCTCGGCGATGGACCGGGTTTTGTTCACCCCGCAGCGGGTTGACTTCGCGGCGCTGGCAGCCGCGTACGGCTGGGAGTACAGCCGGGCGTCCACGCGCAGCGAATTGGAGACTGCCCTGACCGCGCCGCCCGCGGGGCCGTCGATTCTCGAAGTTCCGCTGGGTCGCTGAGCCGGCGCCGCGCCGACCGCCCTTCAGGCACCGGAAAACGCGCTGGGCACCCATGCTCTCGAGGGGACCTTCTCCGGCGCGCAAGAATGCGCTGGGCACCCGATATCGCGCGCGCCCAGCGCGTTTTCGCACGCCCGGCCGCTCGGCTACAGCCCGTGCCGCTCGAGCGCCGGCCGCTCCGCTACAGCGCCGGCGCGCTCACCGCGCCACCCAGGCGACCAGCAGCATCGTCACCACGAATCCGCTGAAGAAGTTGAGCCAGAGGAACTTCTTCCAGCCCGCATTCGCTGCCTCCGAGTCCGCGTCGCTCACCGACCGCCACGGCCAGGCGGCGGCGATGTAGGGCAGCGCGAGCAGCCCGGCCAGCGCGCCCGGCCAGCCGGCCACGAGCATCAGCAGCCCGCTGAGCGCCCACACCATGATCGCCAGCCGGACGGTTCGTGCCGCGCCCAGCACGGTTGCGATCGACTCGATGCCGCCCTCCCGGTCTGGCCCGACATCCTGCACGGCACCGAACGCGTGGCTCGCCATCCCCCAGAGGAAGAACGCCGCCAGCAGTGCCACCAGGCCCGGCGTGAACGCTGCGCCGGCCAGGACCAGGCCGAACACGGCGGGGCTCACGAAATGGGTGCTCGAAGTGATCGAGTCCAGCACCGGCCGTTCCTTGAACCGCAGTCCGGGCACGGAGTACGCCACCACCGCGAACAGGCTCACCGCCAGCACCAGCCAGGCCGGCGGATGCGACGCGCCGGTGAGGAATAGTAGCGCGACCAGGAAGGGAATCGCGGCGACGACCCCGGACACCAGGACGGTACGGTGCAGCGCCGGGTCGAGCATCGCTCCCTCCGCCCCGCCCTTGCGCGGGTTGTGAAGGTCGGACTCGTAGTCGAAGACGTCGTTGACCCCGTACATCAGGAGGTTGTATGGCACCAGGAAGAACACCGTGCCCACCACGAGGACGGCATCCACCCGGCCGGTGGTGACGAGGTAGGCGGCAGCGAACGGGAAGGCGGTGTTGATCCAGCTCAAGGGGCGGGAAGAGAGCAGCACCTGCCGGACAGTCCACGACGCGGTGCGCCGGCCGGTGTGAGAACGGATGCCGGTCATGACGCCCTGCCGTCGGCGTCGGGAGGGGCCGGTGCGTCCGCGGCGGAGGAAGCTGCAGGCGCGACCGACCGCTGCGGCTGGCGTGGTGCCAGCAGCGCCCACAGGGCCGGCAGCCCGATCACCGCCGCGAGCGGGTAGCCGAAGTCTTCGAGGGGGGCCAGTCCGATTTTCACACCGAGGATCCGATCCGGGTCATAGCTGAACAATCCCACGGCGATCATGACGTTGTCGAAGACCGCCGTCAACAGCAGAACCGCAACCAGGGCGATTCCGGCGGCCGAGAGCATCCGTCGGTCGATGCGGCCTCGCAGCCAGGCAAGACCGGCCGTCGCGAGGGCGACCGCCAGGAACACCGTGTTGAGGGCGAGGTAGGTCATCAGTGGCGCCGCCGACCCGGGGCACGGCCCGGTGCGCGACGCGGTGCACGACCCAGTGCACGACCCAGTGCGCGGTACACCCCGGTGACCAGGTTCATGGTCAGGTAGCAGAGGAAGACGAGGAAGAAAAGCTCCTCCAGCGGCAGCTCAGGGGCCAGGTGCAGGCCGGTCATGAATTCGGTCTCGCCGCGGCGGAAGATGCCCAGCCCGATTCCGAACAGGTCCCAGGCCAGGAAGAACACCAGCCCGACGCCGAGCACGACGACCGCGCGGCCCGGACCGGCCCAGAAGAACAACCGGTACCGCCGGTCGAGCAGGACCATCGCCCCGAGGGAGGCCAGCAATGCGCCGAGGTAGAGGAAATTCATAGCGGCTCCGGCAGCGGGCCGGTGCTGGTGTCGCCGCGCAGGCGTTTCAGGAGGATCTCGGCGCTGATCAGGCACATCGGCAGGCCGATGCCGGGGATGGTGGTGCCACCGGCGTAGTGCAGGCCGTTCACCCGCGCCGAGGCGTTAGAGCCGCGGAAGAAGGCGCTCTGGCGCAGCGTGTGCGCCGGGCCCAGGGCGCTTCCCCGCCAGGAGTTGAGGTCGTCGGCGAAGTCGGCGGGCCCGACCGTGCGCCGCAGCACGATGCGCCCGGCGAGGTCTGGCACTCCCGCCCAGTCCGCCAGCTGCGCGATGGTGGCGTCGGCGATGGCCTCGACAGCGGCCGATCCGGCGCCGTCGACCCCGCCGTGCCCGATCGAGGGGTCAGCCGGGATCGGCACCAACAGGAACAGGTTGGAGAAACCCGGCGGGGCGACGGATGCGTCGGTGGCGCTGGGCATGCAGGCGTAGAACGACGCCGGTGAGGGAACCGTCGGTCTCCTGGCGAAGATGCGGCGGAAATTCTGCTTCCAGTCGGTAGTGAAGAACAGGGTGTGGTGCCGAAGCTCGGGCAGGTCGCCCCTGACTCCGAGCATCACCAGCACCGCGCCCGGCCCGGCGACCCGGTGGCGCCACCACGCCTCCGGGTAGCTTCGACGATCCTCCGGCAGCAGTTCGGTCTCGGTGTGGTGCAGGTCGGCGGCCGACACCACCTCGTCGGCGTCGAGATCGACCAGCGCGCCGTCGACGGTGCGGTACTGGATGCCGCTGACGACGCTTGCTGAGCCGGAGGTGCTCCGGATCGCGGTGACCGTCGCCCCGGTCATGATGGTCACCCCCTCGGCTCGCGCGAGAGACGCGATGCTCTCGATCACCCGGCCGAATCCGCCCTGCGGGTACAGCACGCCGTCGGCCAGGTCCAGGTGGCTCATCAGGTGATACATCGACGGGGTCTGGTCGGGGGAGGAGCCGAGGAACACCGCGGGGTAGCCGAGGATCTGCCGGAGGCGCGGATCGCGGACGAAACCGGCGACGAAACGGTCCAGCGGCTGCAGCAGGAGCCGGCCCAGCCGGCCCAGGCGCCGGGTGATCTCCGGCACCAGCAGCGGCCGGAACGATTCGAAACTCGTGTAGAGGAAGCGGCTGACGGCCATGCGGTAGGTATCCTCGGCGGAGTCGAGGTAACGGTCCAGCGCCGGTCCGGCCCCCGGCTCGAGGGATTCGAACGTGGCCAGGTTGACCTCCCGGTCGGCCGCAATGTCGACGGGCAGCGGGTCGGATTCGAAGTAGACGCGGTAGCCGGGGTCGAGCCGCACGAGGTCGAGCTGCTCGGCCGCGCTGCTGCCCAGCAGCCGGTAGAAGTGGTCGAAGACGTCGGGCATCAGGTACCACGACGGCCCGGTGTCGAACCGGAAACCCTGGCACTCCCAGCTGCCGGCACGCCCGCCGAGTTCATCGCGGGCCTCGACAAGGGTCACCGTGTGGCCGTCGCGTGCCAGCAGGGCTGCGCTGGCGAGGCCCGCGATACCCCCGCCGATGACGACCGTACGCCGGGATGCGGCGGTGTCGCTCACCTGGTGCGTACCCGGGAGGCGAGTGTCGCGCTCAGCAGGACCCCCAGCTTTTCGGCCGTTGGCACGCTGGTGCGGCGGGCCAGGAGTTGTTCAGCCGGGGTCTGCCGCAATCGGTCCGATAGCCGTGCGAAGAGGTGATGCGCGGTCGTGACCGCAGTGCGGCATCCGCTGGGCAACCGGGGCAGGGCCCGGGCGGCGGCATCGAGGTCGGAATCGATGTCATCGAGGATCCGGTGTTTGTCGGACTCGGTGAGGTGGGCGGGATCGTAGGCCGGAAAATAGTTGCGCCCGAGGTCCTGGCTGTCCCCCGCGAGATCGCGCAGGAAGTTGATCTTCTGGAAGGCGGCGCCCAGGCGCCGGGCTCCGTCCTCGAGGTCGGCGTCGGCCTCCTGGGTGGAGTGGCAGAGGAACGCGCGCAGGCACATCAGCCCGATGACCTCAGCCGATCCGTAGATGTACTCCGCCACCCCGGCCACGGTGAACGGTGCCGGGTCGAGGTCACGCCGCATCGATGCGAAGAACGGCGCGGTCAGGGCGCTGTCGATTCCCGCCTGCCGGGCGGTCACGGCGAAGGCGTGCACGACCAGGTTGGTGCTGTACCCGCGTTCCACGGCCCGCTCGGCCTCGTCTTCGAGCTCGTCCAGCAGTTCGCGCTGCACCCGGGCGTCCAGCCCGGCTCCGGCGGCAGCGCCGTCGACGATTTCATCGGCGATGCGCACGAGCGCGTAGATCGCCCGGACTTGCACCCGGACCCGCGGCTCCAGCAGGCGGGCGGCCAGGCCGAAGGAGGTGGAGTAGTTCTCGATCACGACGGCCGCGCTGGCCTCCGCGGCCTGGGTGTACAACTCGATTCCGGTGGCGCTCGCCGCGGAAGTGCGATTCGTACCCTGCCTCAGCGACATCGGGACACCGCCGCCTCGGCGAGCACGGTGAGCGACTGGCGGAGGCCGGCGGGCACGACGGGGGCCTCGAGCGCCTCGAGCGCCTGCGCCGCGTAGGCGCGGGTGAGGTCGTCGGCCGCCTGGGGGGCCCCACAGGCCCGCAGGTGCGCGCGCACCAGTTCCGCGCCGGTCTCGTCGAGGTCGGCGTCCCCGATGAACGGTTCGATCGTGGGCCAGCAGTCAGTGGTCCGGGCGTGCGCGATCAGCGCGGTCAGCTTGCCCTCGCGCAGGTCGGCGAGGGCGCTCTTGCCTGTTTCCTCCGGGTCCCCGAACACGCCGAGGGTGTCGTCGGTGAGCTGGAAGGCGACCCCGATCAGCCGGCCGAAGCATCCCACCACATTCAGAGCCTCCGGGGTCGCGCCGGCGAGGATGGCACCGGCAAGCAGGGGCGCCTCGAACGAATAGATCGCCGTCTTCTGTTCCAGGGTCGCCAGCACCGCCTCAAGCGATGCCGGCGCACCGCCGCTCGAGTTCGTGACGTCGGCGAGTTCGCCCGCGGCCGAGACGAAGATCGAGCGGTCGAGCAGGTCGAGCAATCGCGCGCGAGTGGTCGAGTCGACGTCAAGTGTGCCGAGAGTACGGTGCGCTTCGCTGAGGGCGAGGTCCCCGGCGAGGATGCCGGCGGCGGCGGCCCAGCTGCCCGACCGTCGGTCGTCGCCGCCGTGGGCGCGCCCACGGGCCTGGAATGCGCCGGCGACGTTCGGGATGCCGCGCCGGGTGAGGTCGCCGTCGATCAGGTCGTCATGGATGATGAACGCGGTGTGCAGCAGCTCGAAGGCGACGCCGACCCGGATGGCCGCAACGCTGTTGCGGCCCCCGAAACCCGCATAGGCGGCCAGTACCAGGGCCGGCCGCATCCGCTTCCCGCCGGCCGCCGCCAGCGCGAGGCTGTCCCAGAGCGCGACGTAGTGTTCACCGTAGTCGCTCGCGCGGAGCCGGGAGGCAGCGAAGAAGCGCTCCAGTTCGGTTTCGACGGTGGCAACCGTGGTTTCAATCACGGAAGGCCTCCAGCTGTTCGACTTGCAGCACCATCCACGGGCTGAACGCCCACGGCGTCGCCCGCACCATGGCTCCCAGGGTGGACGTGGCCACCCAGGCGTGATCGCCGACCTCGCGTGGGTTGGGGTCGGGTTCGCCGCTCGCCATGGCGAGGTACACCGGGCAGATCTCGTTCTCCACGATCCCGTTCGCATCCGTTGCGCGATACCGGAACAGGGGCAGCGCGACGTCGATGTCGCGGATGTCGATGCCCAGTTCGTAGCGGGCACGTCGTTTCACCGCGTCGGGGAGGGACTCTGCCGGCAACGGGTGGCCGCAGAACGAGTTGGTCCAGACCCCGGGCCAGGTCTTCTTGGTGCCGGCGCGGCGAGTGAGGAGGACCTCCCCGGCCGGGTTGAAGAGGTAACACGAGAACGCGAGATGCAGCGAGGTGTCAGCGCCGTGCACGCTCGCCTTGGGGGCCGTGCCGATGGGATCTCCCGCCTCGTCAACCAGGACAACGAGTTCCTCGGCCGACGCCGGCGCCGCCTGTCGCGTCGTGTCGCTGGGAGCCGCTTCGGTGAGATCCGCTTCGACGAGATCCATGCGCACGATCATATCCTTTCCGTGATTAAAATTACCTAACTAAGTTAGCTTTATTCACGGTATCATTGCACCATGGCATTGTCGATACGGCATTTTGGTTGTTCGCTGTGAGGTATTGGTACCCCGCAGACGATGAAGAGACCGGCCGCGCCGTCGAGGTGCTGCAGGCGTTGCGGCGATTCCACGCGGCGGATTTCGACATGCGCCAGCGCCTGCGGACTGACATGGACATGAACGAGACGGACCTCCGAGCCCTCCGGCACCTGATCAGGGCCGAGCAGGCCGGCGAGTCCATCGGGCCGACCGACCTCACCCGGCTGCTGGGGGTCTCGTCGGCGGCCACGGCGAAGCTGCTCGCGCGGATGGTGGCCTCCGGCCACATCCGTCGGGTGCCCAACCCCTCAGACCACCGCGCCCAGCATTTGTACGCGACCCATGCGGCACACCACGAGGTGCGGGCGACGCTGAATGCCATGCACGCCCGGATGCTCGGGGTGGCGGAGTCGCTCACCCCGGCGGAGCAGACCACGGTCATCCGCTTCCTGGATTTATTGAGCGCCACCGTGGGCGTTCCCCCAGAGGTCGCAGGGCCCCGTGCCCTGCTCCCAGCCGTGCCCATCGGCCCGGAATCACCGAATCGAAAGGAATCTGACCATGGCCCGAGTAATTGAGACTGTCGATGTCGACGTTCCCGTGCGCGCCGCGTACAACCAGTGGACCCAGTTCGAGTCATTCCCGCATTTCCTCGACTTCGTCGAGTCGATTACCCAGACCGACGACACCCACACCCACTGGAAGGTGAAGATCGCCGGGGTCGAGCGTGAATTCGACGCCGAGATCACGGAACAGCACCCCGACGAGCGGGTGGCCTGGAACAGCACCGGGGGAGACGAGAACCACGCCGGGGTCGTCACATTCCACAAACTGTCAGACGCGCAGACCCGCGTGACGGTGCAACTCGACTGGACGGCCGAGGGGTTCCTGGAGAAAGTCGGGGCCGTCTTCGGCGTCGACGACCACGTCATCAAGAAGGACCTCGCCGAATTCAAGAAATTCATCGAGAACCCGGCCAACCAGAATGAGGGATGGCGCGGAAACGTCGGCTGACCGGCTCACCCCGAAATGGAACTGACTATGGACCAGAATTCCGCGAGGCCCGCCGGCGAAACCGGCGCTCACACCGGCGCTCACACCGGCGCCCGGACCGTCACTGGCGCCACGCGCGGCGACCTGGTGCGCCAGGTCGTCGTGGTCCTGACCGCGGTGCTGGCCATAGTCGGTTCCTTCATCGGTTCAGGAGCTGCCGGCGGCACCCCGATCCAGGATGCGTCGGACGGCGCGCTCGCCGCTGACGCGACGCTCATCGCGCCCGGGGGTCCGGCCTTCTCCATCTGGAGCGTCATCTATGCCGGCCTGGTCGCCTACGCGATCTGGCAGGCGCTGCCCGCCCAGCGAGCGGATGCCCGACAGCGCCGGCTGGGTTACCTGGTCGCGGCGTCGCTGGTGTTGAACGCCGCGTGGATCCTCAGCGTCCAGGTGGGCCTCGTCGGATTCAGCGTGCCAGTGATCGTGCTGCTCCTGGCCGACCTTGCGTGGATGTTCATGATCCTGGTGCGGTCCCGTCCGAAGAACCTCATCGAAGCCGTCGTCACCGACGGCACGATGGGCCTCTACCTGGGTTGGGTCTGCGTGGCGACTGCCGCCAACATCAGCGCAGTACTCGTCGCCATCGGGTTCCGTGGGTTCGGTCTCGACCCTGGGGTCTGGGCGATCATCGTGATCGCTGTCGCGGGACTCGCCGGCATCGGCCTCGCGTTCTTCGGCCGCGGGCGGCTCGCGCCGGCCGCCGCCCTGGTCTGGGGTCTGGTGTGGGTCGGCGTGGCCAGGCTGACCGGTGACCTGCTCTCCACACCGACCGCGATCGCCGCGCTCGTTGCAGCCGCCGCAGTGCTGGTCATCACCGTGGCACTGCGCGTCCGCACCGGTATCCGGGCACGATGACGCGTCGGTATCGTCGGCACCCCGCTTCCGCCCTCCTGCTGGTGCGGGCTGCGATGTTCGGGGCGGCCATAGGCGGGCGAGGGACCCTCGTCTTCGCCGGCCCGGTGCTTGCCCGACTTCTGGCCCGGCCCACCGGGGTTGCGCCGTCGACACGGGCGGCATCCGGCGGCGGCATCGCCACCATTGCGGCGGTCGCGGGACTCGGGGGAGAACTGGTCGGGGACACATCACCTGCCGCACCGAGTCGGCTCGAGCCTCTCGCTCTGGCGGGCCGGGTGGCGGCGGCCGTTGCGGGCGCCGTCGTGCTCGCCCGCCGGGAACGCGCCGGTGTGGCGCTGCCGGTCGTCGCGGCTGTGCTGGGCGCTGTCACGGAAATCAACGTCGGCGTGCGGTGGCGGGGCTTCACGCTGAAGCGCGGCCGGGCACTGGGCGGCGCCCTGGCCGAGGACGCCGTCGTCGTCGCCCTGGCGGCGATCGCCTGCTGGCCGGGAAGCGGGACCGGGCGGCGTCGTCGCTCCTGACCGACCTGGCCGACCTGGGCCGGCTGTGCCGGCCGGCGAATCGTGCCGATGATGGCGCGCCGGGGCAACCCGGAGCAGAATGGCGAGCAACGAAAGGTGCACCGTGGCCAAGAAACGTGGGAAGAACACCAAGAAGTCAGGGTCTCCGAAGCCGAACGCCGGGAGCGCTTACGCCGAGAAGTTCTGGTCCCAGGACCCGATCGACCTGCTCCGGGTGAAGAAGGGATTCCAGCTCGCGGGGGTCGACACCGGCAGCACCCCGGGCTTCCTCGGCAAGAAGAAGGATTCGACCGGCGCACTCGACGAGGGCGCCGGCGTCTTCTCCCACCTGCAGGAGATGTTCTACGCGAACAGCCGGGACGGTGATCCGCGGAAGATCCTGCTGGTCCTGCAGGCGATGGACACGGCGGGCAAGGGCGGAATCGTGCGGCACGTGGTCGGTTCCGTCGACCCGCAGGGGATCCAGTACACGTCGTTCAAGGCGCCGACGAAGGCGGAGCTCACCCACGACTTCCTCTGGCGCATCCGCAGGCACGCACCGCGTAACGGCATGATCGGCGTCTTCGACCGCTCCCACTATGAAGACGTCCTCATCGCCCGGGTGCGTTCACTCGCCCCGGCAGCGGAGATCGAGAAGCGGTACGACCAGATCAACCAGTTCGAGCAGGAGCTGGCCGACGACAGCACCACCATCGTCAAGGTCATGCTGCACATCAGCTCCGACGAGCAGAAGTCGCGGCTGGCCGAGCGTCTCGCCCGGCCCGACAAGTACTGGAAGTACAACCCGGGCGATGTCGACGAGCGGATGCGATGGGACGGCTATCAGGAGGCTTACCAGGTCGCGATCGACCGCACCTCGACGGGCGCCGCGCCCTGGTTCGTCGTGCCGGCCGACCACAAATGGTATGCGCGGCTGGCCGTGCAACACCTGCTGATCGACGCACTCCAGCGGATGCACCTGGACTGGCCGGCCGCGACATTCGACGTGGCCGCTGAGCAGGCGCGCCTCGCCGCCTCCTAGCCGCCACAGTCCGGTCCCACCCTCTCCGGAGTCGTTTTCTTCGCTGCCGCCCTTCTCCGCGCCGGCCACTCGCCCTACGGTGGGACAGGCCGCGGCGTCGAGAGAGAAGGGTGGTCATGACAACCGACACAACCGAGGCGACAAGCGATCTCGCAGCGCCAGCAAAGCTCAAGCGGGCGATCACCGGCCCGCTGCTCTACCTGTTCATCCTGGGCGATGTCCTCGGCGCTGGTATTTACGCACTCATGGGGGTGCTGTCCGCCGAAGTCGGGGGCGCGCTGTGGGCGCCGCTCATCCTGGCGTTGCTGCTGGCGTTGCTCACCGCCGGCTCCTATGCGGAGCTCGTGACCAAGTATCCGAAGGCCGGCGGCGCCGCCGTCTTCGCCGAGCGCGCGTTCAAGCGACCCCTGGTCTCCTTCCTGGTGGGGTTCAGCATGCTCGCAGCGGGAGTGACGAGCGCTGCGGGCCTCTCGCTGGCTTTTGCGGGGGAATACCTGGGCACCTTCCTTGACGTGCCGGCGATTCCGGCCGCCACCGCCTTCCTGGCCCTGGTCGGGTGCCTGAATGCGCGGGGCATCAGAGAATCGGTGCGAAGCAATGTCGTGATGACGGTGATCGAAGTCTCCGGCCTCGTCATCGTCATCGTCGCCGTCGCGCTGATGCTGGGCGGGGGAGGCGGCGATCTCAGCCGTATCGGCGAGTTCCGGAGCGGCGCCTCACCGGCCGTCGCGACCCTCGGCGCCGCCATTATCGCGTACTACTCCTTCGTGGGCTTTGAGACCTCCGCCAACATCGCCGAAGAGATCAGAGCCCCCAGCCGCGTCTACCCGCGCGCCCTCTTCGGAGCGCTCATCACCGCCGGTGTGGTCTACGTCCTGGTCGGTCTCGCCAGCTCGATCGCCCTCCCACCGGCCGAGCTTGCGAATTCGACCGGCCCCCTGCTCGCTGTCGTCTCGGCCAGCGGGGTTGCCATCCCCGACTGGATCTTCAGCCTGATCGCCCTCGTCGCCGTCGCCAACGGCGCCCTGCTGACGATGATCATGTCGAGCCGCCTCGCTTACGGAATGGCGGAGCACCGGCTCCTGCCGAGCGCCCTGGCACGAGTGCTTCCCGGGCGCCGCACCCCGCTGGTCGCAATCATTGCGACGACGGTCGTCGCGATGCTCCTGACGCTCGTCGGCGACCTGAGCCTCCTCGCCTCGACCGTCGTGCTGCTCCTGCTTTTCGTCTTCCTCAGCACCAACATCGCCGTGCTGGTGCTGCGCCGGCAGGCCGTGGAGCACAGCCACTTCCGCGTCTGGACGTTCGTGCCGGTGCTGGGGGTGCTGTCCTGCGTGTTGCTCCTGGTCCAGCAGAGCGCGGAAGTGTGGCTGTACGGGGCGATCCTGCTTCTGGCCGGAACGGTGCTGTACTTCCTCGCACAGCTCACCCGGCGGCGCGCTGCCGGCCGCGAGGGCCGCGCCGGAACCGGAGGGTAGGCCGGGGCCCGTCGCCTAGCTGAACGCTTCGACGATCGGTCGGAACTTCATTCGGGTTTCGGCGAGCTCCCGGTCCGGGTCGGAGTCCAGCACGATTCCGCAGCCGGCGTATGCGGTGATGTCGCCGTTGGGGGCGACCTGCGCACTGCGGAGGGCGATCGCCCACTCCCCGTCGCCGTCCGCGCCGACCCAGCCCACCGGACCGGCGTACCGCCCGCGGTCGAACGGCTCAAGTTCGCGAATCAGGGCGAGGGCGTCCTGGGTGGGAGTCCCCGCCACCGCCGCGGTCGGGTGCAGCGCCGCGATGAGGTCGAGTGATGTCGATCCGTCGCTCAGGGTGCCCTCGAGGTCGGTGGCCAGGTGCCAGAGGTTCGGTAGCTTCAACGTGAACGGCACCTCACTCGCAATGATGTGCGAGGTGTGCGGCCGCAACGATTCGAGCACGCTCTGCACCGCGAACTCGTGCTCGTCGCCGTCCTTGGGGGAGGTGGCCAGGGCGAGCGCGGCCTCGGTGTCAGCGACCGCGTCCCTGCCGCGGGACATCGTACCGGCCAGCACCCTGGCGTTGACTTCACCGTGGTCGGCACGGATCAGGGTCTCGGGGCTGGAGCCGATCAGGCCGTCGACCGCGTACGTCCAGCAGTCCGGGTAGCCGAGCGCGAGTTCGCTGAGGGCGCGGCGCACGTCCGACTCCGCCGGCAGGTGCCCGACCAGGTCGCGGGCGAGCACCACTTTGCTGAGGTCCCGCTTCGCGATGTGGTCGACGGCGTCCGCGACTGCAGTGCGGTAGCCGTCCGGGTCGAGCGCACCGGGCAGGAGGGAGATCCGGTACTCGCTACCGAGCGGATGCAGGGTGAGCGGAGTATTCGGAGCCGACGATCCGGTCGCCCAGACGCGGGTCACCCAGCACTCGCCGTTCTCCCGGCCGACGATGACCTCCGGCACGATCAGCACGCTGGTCTCGGCCGATGACTCGTCGAACGCGAACGCGCCGAACGCGAGCAGCCCGGTTCCGGTGCGCGCGAGCGGGTCTGTCACCGTCGCGGCGGCGACCACCTGCCGCCACGCTGCCGCGGCATCCGTCATGCGGGTGGGGCCGGAGAACTCGAGCCGCAGGGCGGTGCCCACACCGGCCAGCCCCTGGTTGCGCCGCATCCAGAGCAGCGGCTCCTGCCGGTCGAGCAACAGGATCAGTTGGCGAATGTCGGTGATCGGGGTGGTCTCGACCGTCAACGCCTGTACATTCACGGTTTCAGCCTACGCCGCGCCGCGCCCGCGGCCTGCCGGCGGGGATGGACAGCAGTCCGGCCGAGTCCCGGGAGCGCACCCGGCAATCTAGACTAGGGGAGTGAACAGAGCAGACCTCAGCAAGCAGCCGGCGCAGGTCGCCGCCATGTTCGACGAGGTCTCCACCCATTACGACCGCACCAACGCTGTGCTGTCCGTTGGCAACGCGGCGCTCTGGCGCGTGGCGACCACGCGCGCGGTGGCCCCGCGGCCCGGGGAACGCATCCTCGACATCGCTGCCGGAACCGGCACCTCGAGCGTGGCACTGACCGGCACCGGCGCCCACGTCGTCGCGGCTGACTTCTCAGATGGCATGATCAACGTCGGCCGGAGTCGCCACGCCGGCAACCCGCTGCTCGAGTTCGTGCAGGCGGATGCGACCGCACTCCCGTTCGGCGACGATGAGTTCGACGCGGTCACGATCTCGTTCGGGCTGCGCAACGTGGTTGAACCGAAGAAGGCGCTCGCCGAGTTCTACCGGGTGACCAAGCCCGGCGGGCGAGTGGTGATCTGCGAATTCTCCACCCCGCCGTTCGCACCGATCCGGGCCGGCTACTTCGCCTACCTGAACCACATCATGCCCGGCGTGGTCAGGCTCGCGTCCTCGAACGCCGAGGCGTACGACTACCTGGGTGAGTCGATCGCGGCCTGGCCGAACCAGAAAACCCTCAGCGGGTGGCTGCGAGATGCCGGTTTCAGCATGGTCGCCTACCGCAATCTCACCTTCGGGATCGTCGCGCTGCACCGCGGTGTCAAGGCCCCTGTCGTCCGGGGGCATTCCGACCGTTCCCCCTTCGTCTGAGCCCGCATCGTTCCTCATCGTTAGGCTGACACAGTGAAACCGAGCGCCCCCGTGGTCCGTCGCAGCGCGTCGATGACGTCGCAACTGGGCCTCACCGACCGCATCTTCTCCACGGCCGCCGACCGCGGCCTGGCGGCGGACATCGATGCGGGCATCGACCAGGTCGAAGCGATGCTGCTGGCCGAAGTCACCTTCACCGACGACATCGCCGACGTGACCGGCCGCTACCTGCTGAACGCGGGCGGCAAGCGGGTGCGTCCGATGCTGGCCCTCCTCACGGCGCACCTCGGCAACGGAGCCATTCCCGATGTCGTGACGGCGGCGACGGCGATCGAGATCACCCACCTCGCCTCGCTGTACCACGACGACGTCATGGATGACTCTGACCGCCGCCGCGGTGTTCCGAGCGCGCAGACCGTGTGGGGCAACTCCGTCGCCATCCTCACCGGGGACCTGCTGTTCGCCCGGGCGAGCCAGCTGATGGCCCGCCTCGGGGAGCGCGCCATCCGCTTGCAGGCCAACACGTTCGAACGCCTGGTGCTCGGCCAGCTGCACGAAACCGTCGGCCCGCGCCCGGGCGAAGACGCGGTGCAGCACTACATCCAGGTGCTGGCGGACAAGACCGGCTCGCTGATCGCGGCGGCGGCGCAGGCCGGCGTCGTCTTCTCCGACGCGCCCGACGAATTCGAGCAGCCGGTGATCGCTTTCGGCGAGAAGATCGGCGTGGCCTTCCAGCTCATCGACGACGTCATCGACCTGTCGCCGCAGCCGGAGGAGACCGGCAAAGTCCCCGGCACCGACCTCCGCGCCGGCGTGGCGACGCTGCCCCTGCTGAAGCTGCGCGCCCTCGCACCAACGGATGCCGCTGCCGGCGACCTGCTCGCCCGGCTCGAACGCGACGTGCTGGCACGGGTGGGGCAGCCGAACACGCCGGACGACGTGACGGCCGCCGACGCGGCCATCACCGCGTTGCGCCAGCATCCCGTGACCAGCCAGACACTGTCCGAAGCCCACCGGTGGGCGGGGGACGCGGTCGACGCGCTCGACTCGCTTCCGAAGGGCTCAGTGAAGAAGGCGTTGACCCGCTTCGCCGAAACCATCGTTGAACGATCCAGCTAGAGAGACCTCATCCATGACCAAGTTGCGACTGGCCATCATCGGCGCAGGCCCCGCCGGCATCTATGCCGCTGACATCCTCCTGAAGTCGGAGCGGAACTTCGACGTCTCGATCGACCTGTTCGACCACCTCCCCGCCCCGTACGGCCTCGTGCGCTACGGGGTCGCTCCCGACCACCCTCGGATCAAGGGCATCATCACCGCACTGCGCGAGGTGCTGGACCGGGGGGACATCCGCTTGTTCGGCAACGTGCGCTTCGGCACCGACATCACCCTGGACGACCTGAAGAAGCACTACAACGCGGTCATTTTCGCCACCGGTGCGGTGCAGGACGCCGACCTCAGGATCCCCGGCATCGAGCTGGACGGTTCATACGGCGCGGCGGAATTCGTGAGCTGGTTCGACGGCCACCCGGACTTCCCCCGCAGCTGGCCGCTGGACGCCAGGGAGGTGGCGGTGATCGGCAACGGCAACGTCGCCCTGGACGTCTCCCGCATCCTCGCCAAGCACGCCGACGACCTGCTGTCCACCGAGATCCCCGACAATGTGTACCAGGGCCTGGCCGAATCTCCCATCACCGACGTCCACGTCTTCGGACGCCGGGGTCCGACATCCGTCAAATTCACCCCGCTCGAGCTGCGCGAACTCGGGCAGTTGCGCGACGTGGACATGATCGTCTACGACGAGGACTTCGACTACGACGACGCCGCCCGCGCCGCCGTGGCCAGCAACAAGCAGGTCTTCGTGATCGACAAGGTGCTGAACCAGTGGCGGCAGCGTGAGGTGGGCCAGGCCAGCCGTCGGCTGCACCTGCACTTCTTCGCCAAGCCGCTCGAGGTGCTCGACGACGGCACCGGCCGGGTCGGCGGATTCCGTTGGGAGCGCACCGCGCCCGACGGCGAGGGCGGCGTGGTCGGCACCGGGGAAATCCGCGAACTGCCGATCCAGGCGATCTACCGCGCGGTCGGCTACTTCGGGTCACCGCTGCCCGGCGTTCCATTCGACAAGAAGCGCGGCGTGATCCCCAACCGTGAAGGCCAGGTGCTGCGGAAGGCCGACCCGTCCAGCGGCACGCCGACCTGGACCGAGCAGATGTACGGCGTCTACGCCACCGGCTGGATCAAGCGCGGCCCGGTCGGCCTGATCGGGCACACCAAATCGGACGCCATGGAGACCGTGCGGCACCTGATCAACGACCTCGGCAACTGGTGGCGGCCGGAGTCGCCGACGGAGGCCAGCGTGCTGGAACTCCTCGACTCGCGCGGTATCAAGTACACCGACCTGTCCGGCTGGCACAACCTGGACCAGCACGAACTCGCCCTCGGCGAATCCTCCGGCCGCACCCGGATCAAGGTCGTGCCGCGCGAGGACATGGTGGAGATCTCCCGCGACGAGAGCTGACCCTCGCCGCGCGGCGGAGTCAGCGGGACAGGAGCTCGCTGACGGCGCCCTCGAACACGTCGAGGTGGGCTTCGACGTCGGCCGCGCTGGTCTGCGGCGACATCAGCGCCATGTTGTGGAACGGCGTCAGCAGGATGCCGCGGTTGGCCAGGTACAGGTGCAGGAAGTCCTCGAGTTCCGGGTCGGCCGCGGCGTGCGCCTCGGTGCCGGTTCGCGGATACGGGCTCGCGAACCGGTACTCAGCCCTGGCGCCCAGCTGGTTGATCGCCCACGGCAGGCGGTACTCGTCGATGACGCGCTGGATGCCCGCGGTGAATCGAGACGCGGCGGCGATCATGCCGTCGAAGGCGGCATCCGTCAACACGTGCTCGAGGGTGGCTCGGGTGGCGGCGATCGAGAGCGGGTTGCCGGCGAGAGTGCCGCCGACGCCGCCCATGTCGATGAGGTCCAGGTCGGTACGGGCCAGCGCCTGCTCGGCCAGCTCGGCCGAGAGGCCGTATGCCGCGCTCGGAATACCTCCACCGATGGCCTTGCCGATCACCACGATGTCGGGCTCGAGGCCCCACGCGCGGGTGGCTCCGCCCGGCCCGGCAGAGAAGGTGTGGGTTTCGTCGATGATCAGCAGCGCCCCGTATTCCCGGCAGAGACGCCGTACGGCGTCGTGGTAGCCGGGCTCCGGGAGCACGATACCGATGTTCGTCAGGGCCGGCTCGATCAGCACGGCAGCCACGTCGCCGTGCGCGAGTTGGCGTTCGAGGCCCTCGATGTCGTTGAACTCGGCGACCCGGCTGGTGACGGTGACGTCGGTCGGGGCGCCGACGTTGCCCGGGCGGCTGACGCCCTCGTCCGTGGCGCCGACCACGATCAGCGATTCGTCGACGCTGCCGTGATAGCAGTAGCTGTGGAACAGGATCTTCGGTTTTCCGGACAACGCTCGCACCAGCCGGATGGCCCAGCGGTTCGCATCCGTCGCGGTGAGCGCGAAACTCCACTCGGCCATGCCGAACCGGCGGCTGAGCTCTGCGCCGACCCATTCCGCGTCCTCTGTCGGCAGCATCGTGGTCAACCCGCCCGACGTGACCCGCCGGGTGACCGCCTCGACCACCGCCGCGGGCGAATGCCCGGCCATCGCGCCGGTGTCACCCAGGGCGAAGTCGATGTACTCGTGACCGTCGATGTCGGTGAGCCGGTTGCCGCGGGCGTGGTCGAAATACACCGGGAAACCGCCGGCCTTCTTGTTCATCCAGGTCATCGGCACGCCGCCGAACAGGTGCGCCGCGTTAGCGTAGGCCGCGGCGGACTTCGGGTGGGTGCGGGCGAAGGCGCGCCTCTCGCGCCCGGTGAGTTCCGCGAGCCGATGGCGGTCGATCATGACGCTCCTTTGCGTTGGCTGACCTGGATTGAGCGACGGATGCCGCGGCATCCGTTCGCGGGCGGCTAGCGGAAGTTCACGAACTGGAGCGCGACGTCCAGGTCCTTGCCCTTGAGCAGCGCCATGGTCGCCTGCAGGTCGTCGCGGCTCTTGGAGCTGACCCGCAGTTCGTCGCCCTGGATCTGGCTCTTCACGCTCTTGGGAGCCTCGTCGCGGATGATCTTGCTGATCTTCTTCGCGTTCTCCTGGTCGATCCCGGCCTTCATCGATGCCTCGATGCGGTATTCCTTGCCGGAGGCGAACGGGTCGCCGGCGTCGAGGCTGCGGAGGGAGATTCCGCGCTTGATCAGCTTCGCCTCGAACACCTCGAGGATCGCCTTCACGCGGTCTTCCGAGTTCGCCTTCATGAGCACCTTGTCGCCGCTCTGCTCGATCGACGCGCCCACGTTCTTGAAGTCGTAGCGCTGGGCCACTTCCTTCTGGGCCTGGTGGAGGGCGTTGTCAGCCTCCATCTGGTCGACCTTGCTGACGATGTCGAATGTTGAATCTGCCATGCCTGCCATCGTACCGAGAAGGACGTCAAAGCGGGCCGCATGGTAACCGTTCGCGGCCCGGAGCGCAGCCCCGTAGGGAGAGATGCTCGCCGCGGGTACCGTATCGAAAGCCTGGGCCACTGGACGCGGAGGGAAACGCTGATGTCGACACGAACACAAGAACGGGAACCGGAGAGCGGGCGCGAAGACAGCGTCGCCAAGAGCCGGAACGCGCCGCACCCGGAGGACGACAGGAAACCGGACAACGTTACTGAAGTGAGCAAGCCGGCCTGGAAGTACATCTTCAAGCGCACTCTCCACGAGTTCTCCCGGGACAAGTGCACCACGCTTGCGGCCGCGCTCACCTACTACGCCGTCCTGGCCATGTTCCCGGCGCTGCTCGCGTTGCTTTCGTTGCTCGGCATCTTCGGCCAGGCCAAACAAACGACGCGCATCCTCATCCAGGTCGTGTCGTCGGTGGGAGATCCGACGGTGGTTGCGGTGCTGCGGCAACCGATCGGACAGCTTGCCAGCAACTCCAGCGCCGGGTTTGCGCTGGTCGTGGGGATCGTCGGTGCGATCTGGTCCGCCTCCGGTTATGTCGGTGCCTTCGCCCAATCAATGAATCGGATCTACGAGGTGGACGAGGGCAGGCCGATCTGGAAGCTCCGGCCGGTGATCCTGTTGATCACAGTGATCCTCCTGCTGATCGCGGTTGTGATGGCGTTGCTGCTGGTGGTTTCCGGACCCATCGCCCAGGCGATCGGTGATGCCATCGGCCTCGGGGACACCGCGCTGACCGTGTGGAACATCGCGAAATGGCCGATCCTCGTCGCGTTCGCGATCGTCATGATCGCGGTGCTCTATTACGGGACGCCCAACGTCAAGCAGCCGAAGTTCCGCTGGATGAGCATCGGTTCGGCGATCGCGCTGGTCGTGCTGGCCCTGGCCTCGCTCGGCTTCTTCTTCTATGTCTCCAACTTCAGCAACTACAACAAGACCTACGGAAGCATCGGCGGCATGATCGTCCTGCTCCTCTGGCTCTGGATCGCGAACCTGTCCCTTCTGTTCGGAGCCGAATTCGACGCGGAGATGGAACGCGGACGCGAGCTGCAGGGCGGGATCGAGGCCGAGGAGACCATCCAGCTCCCGCCGCGGGACACCAAGCAGAGCGAGAAGAAGCTGGCGAAGGAAGAGAAAGACGTGGACAGCGGGCGGGAGGTCCGGGAACAGCACTCCGATTCCGAGCCCAATCCAGCCGCCGAGAACGCAGTTGATGGGTCTAAACGGCGCTCATAACCCCAACGAGTGCGTTCTCGGCGGGAGAGGGTAGGTCAGGGCGCGGGCGGGCGTGCGGTGCTTGAGCGCACGATCAGCTCGAACGGCATCGGGGTACTGAGGCCGGCCTGGTCGCGCACGCCGGGATGCAGTTGGTCCATCAGGATCTCGACAGCCTTCTCACCCTGGCCCTTGGGGAATTGGGCGATGGTGCTGAGCCCGAAGAAGTCGGCCAGCTCGTGGTCGTCGATGCCGATGATCGACACGTCCCGCGGCACGACCAGGCCGAGGTCCCGCGCGGCCAGGATGCTGCCGATCGCCATTTCGTCTGACGTTGCGAAGATCGCGGTCGGGCGGTCGTGCGGGCTGCCGAGGAGCTGTTTGGCCGCTTGGTATCCGCCGCGGATCGTGAAGTCCGCTGCCTGGACGAGCTCCGGCGCAAGCGGGATGCCCGCCGCCTGGAGGGCGGCCTGGTAGCCGAAACGACGGTTCGTCGGCAGGTGGAAGTCGAGGTCGTAGTCCTTGTTGCCGCCGATGTGGGCGATCCGGGTGTGCCCGAGTGCGAGGAGGTGCTCGGTGGCCAGGCGGGCAACGGCCACATCGTCGATCATGAGCGTGCGCACGCCCTCGATCGGTCCCCCCACCCCCACCAGCGGCTTGCCGAGCGCGTGCAGGCTGCCCACCTCGCGCTCGGTGAGTTCCAGCGATATCGCGATCACGGCATCCACTCGCTGACGCAGCAGGAAGTGTTCGAAGACGCTGCGTCGCTCCTCGCCGCCGCCGGTGAGGTTGTAGAGGGTGAGGTCGTAGCCGTTTCGCAGCAGCGACTGCTGGGCGCCCTCGACAACGCTTGAGAAGAACCAGCGGCCAAGGACCGGCACGACGACGCCGATGTTCTTCATGCGACCGGATGCCAGGCTCGACGCGTTCGACGACACCACGTACCCGAGAGCCCCGGCCGCGGCCTCGACCTTCAACTTCGTGGTCGGCGACACGTGCCCGTTGCCGCTCAGCGCGCGCGACACCGTGGCGGTGGAGACGCCCGCGCGGCGGGCAACCTCATCGATGCCGACCATGGATTCCTCCGTTGTGGCAGCGTCGCTGCATGTGCTGAGCGTGATGAATGGCTGGTTCAGATCATAGCGAGGGCGCCGCGGGGCTACCCGCCGGGGGCTGATTTCGTCCAGCGGGATTCACCTTGTATTCTGAGTGCGCGTCTCCGGTCAGGTGGAAACATATGGTCGGGTGCGCAATGGCGAGTTACCCAAGCGGCCAAAGGGATCTGACTGTAAATCAGACTGCTCAGCATTCGGGGGTTCGAATCCCTCACTCGCCACTGTATTCAGGACAGCGCTGTAGCGTTGACGGATGACTTCACGCGCCTCAGCAGACCTGCTCACCCTTGCCCGCGAGACCGCTGTGACCGCGGGGAACCTGGCGAAACTGCGTCGCTCAGAGGGCGTCGAGGTCGCGGCCTCGAAGTCCGCGCCGGAAGACATCGTCACCCACGCCGACCAGGAGACCGAGGCGCTGATCCGCCGACTGTTGACCGATGCCCGCCCGGATGACGGCTTCTATGGGGAAGAATCGGAGGCCACTCCGGGCACGTCGGGGCTGACCTGGGTGGTCGACCCGATCGACGGCACGGTCAACTTCCTCTACGGCATCCCGTCATATGCGGTCAGCATCGCCGTGGTGGAGGGCGACCCTGACCCCACCACCTGGACCACCCTGGCCGGCGCCGTGTACAACCCCGCCGCCGACGAGTTGTTCACGGCCTCCGCCGATGGAGGGTCGTTCCTCGGCGACCGCCGCCTGCGGGCCAACACCGGCGTCCCGCTCTCGCTCGCCCTGGCCGGCACCGGGTTCGGCTACAACGCCGCCCGCCGGCAGCGGCAGGCGCAGGTGGTGACCGCGCTCGTCGGGCAGGTGCGGGACATCCGTCGCATCGGCTCAGCTGCCCTCGACCTGTGCGCCGTGGCCGCCGGACGGCTCGACCTCTACTACGAGCGCGGGCTCAACCCCTGGGACCACGCCGCCGGCGCGCTTGTCGCCCGTGAGGCCGGCGCCCGGGTGGGCGCGTTCGGCGGTGGCCGAGAAAGCGCCGACCTGCTGATCGCGGCGGCACCGGACCTCTATGACACGCTCGAACCCATCCTCGAGGACTTGTTCGCACAATTCATGAACGAAGACGGGCACTAGCGATCCCTCCCGTGCGCCCGCTTGCCTGCCCCGAGATTACGCGGATCTGGCAACAATCCGGTGAACGACGGGTGAACCAGAGTCGGGCCGGCCGCCCCCGTTTATGGGGGCATTCGGGCCGGTTCGCTTTGAAATCCCGGCGACGGCGGGTTAGCCTTTACCGATTCGTTATTTTGGCACTGGCCAAGATGAGCACCTCTAATCATTCGCCTCTGCCGGAAGAAACCGCCCTTTTGTCACGTCAAACCGCTGCATCGGATGCCTCTGCATCCGGTGTCGGTGAACCCGTGGCAGCGGATCTGACGACGGATGTCCCAGCCGCGGATCGGCCGCTCACTCGCCGGGAGATCCGCGAGCGTGAGCGCCAGGCCGCGACGCGCAACGCGCTGGACCTGGCTCCCGCCGGCATCGTTCAGTCCGCCGTGCCGGTCGTTGGACCGGCCGTCGTGCCGGCCGTCGTGTTGCTCGCGTCCGCGGAGCCGGCAGCGGCGGCAGAACCCACCTCGGCTGCAGTGCCCGTCGTCTCCGATCCACCCATCCTCCCCGATGCGGCCGAGGGCCTCCCCGGCAGCATCGACCTCGCCGACCGTGTCATCGCTGCCCCCGCACCGGCCGATGCCCCGGTACCCGACATCGCGCAGCTGCTGACTGACGTGCCAACGACGACCACCTCGACGCCGATCCAGCTGCCCACCCGCGCGCGGTTGCGGAGTGAATTGCGCGGGACTTCGCAGTCCGGCGCCGGGCGGACAGGCGCCTCGCCGGCAGCCCCGCAGCCGACTATTCTCCAGCAGCCCAGCGGCGACGAAGCCACAACCGGCACCACTACCCAGCAGGTTGCAGGCCCGTCCGAGTCGACCCGGCGGTCCTCAGCCCGGCGCGCATCCTCTGCACCGGCATCCGCTCCCCGCGCATCCGCTGCCCGGCCGGCTGCCCGGCGCGCGAATGCGAAGCCGGCCATCGAGCCGGCGTCCACCCGCGCCGCCATCCGCGTTCGCCGCGGCGCCGCAAAGGGTTTGAGCTTTGCCGCGATGGCGTTCGTCGCGCTGATGGCTGTCTCCACTTCATTGCCCGCCGAGGCGCTGCTCTCCTCCGCCGATGTGCAGGCCGCCGCCGTCGCCGCCCGCCAGTCCGCTCCGGCCGCCCCGGCCCAGACCCTGGACATGGCCACGGGCACGGACACCATCTCGGTCGAGCGCGACGGTTACGAGTCCAAGAGCATCGCCGAGGTCGCAGCGGCCAGCGGCATCCGCCTCGAGGCGACGTTCACCAACAACCCGAACGGCACGATCCAGTGGCCGTTCGCCGTCGGGGTTCACATCGGCGACCACTTCGGCTACCGCAACTGCGCCGGCTGCTCGGTCAACCACGGCGGGCAGGACTTCAACCCCGGTATCGGTGCTCCGATCCAGGCCATCGCCGACGGCGTGGTCAGCCTGGCGGAGGACGGCGAGGGCAGCCTCGGCGTGCACATGATGATCGACCACATGATCGACGGCAAGAAGGTCACCAGCGTCTACGCGCACATGATCCACGGCTCGATGAAGTTCAAGGTCGGCGACGTGGTGAAGGTCGGCCAGGTCATCGGCAACACCGGGAACACCGGTATGTCCACCGGCCCGCACCTGCACTTCGAGATCCGCCTTGGCGGCAAGGACGGCACCCACGTCGACCCGCTCGACTGGCTCTACGCCAACGTGAACTGACCGTCACACTGCCTCCGGGCCGGCCACCGCGGGTCCTCTGCATGTCGCGGGGCGTATTGCGCGCTGAATGCCGCCCGCTGAATGCCGCGCGCTGAATGCCGCCCGCTGAGTGCCACGCGCCGTCGCCCGTCCCGCCCGCCCGTCGCCTCGTGCGCGTCTCCGGTTCGCTCCGTGCGTAACTCCTGCAAATCAGGTGGCGCCGCGCGGGACTTCCGCAAAAAGACGCGGCAGCGCCCTGAGCGCCTGCGCGAATTGCAGGAGTTACGCACTCGGGCGCGGCGAGACTGCCCGCCCGGTGAACGGGGCGGGCCCGCAAGCGGGAGTTGACCGGTTAGACGCGCAGCCAGACGGTGGTGTCAGCGGGGAGCACACGCCCGGAGCCCAGCGCGTCACTCGAGAGCAGCACCTCGCCGTCGGGCAGGCCGACGGAGGCCGACCCGGTGTTCCCGATGACCGTCACGGCCCCGTTGCGGTACGCCACGACGTCCTTCCCGAAGCCGTCCAGCCACTCCACGGTTCCGGTGCCGAGGCAGAGGTCGCGGCGGAGTCGCAGTGCCTGCTTGTACAGTTCGAGGGTCGAGCCCGGCACGCCGTCCTGCCGGTCGCGGGCGAGCAGCGCCCACTCCGTCGGCTGGGGGAGCCAGCTGGCCTGCGACGGGCCGAACCCGTACGAGGGAGCTGTCGCTTCCCAGGGGATCGGGACCCGGCATCCGTCCCGGCCGTACCGCTCCCCGTTGCTGCGGAACCAGGTCGGGTCCTGTCGCGCCGAGTCCGGCAGGTCGATGACCTCCGGCAGGCCGAGTTCTTCGCCCTGGTAGAGGTAGCTCGAACCCGGCAACGAGAGCATCAGCGACGTGGCCGCGCGCGCCCGGCGGAGTCCCACCGCCTGGTCGGGCAGGCCCACCGTCTTCGGCCCGATGCCGGCGCCCTGCAGGTTGTCGGCGGTCAGGGCCAGCCGCGACGCATGCCGAACGACATCGTGATTCGAGAGCACCCAGGTGCTCGGCGCCCCGACCGCGCCGAACGCGTCAAGCGACGCGTTGATCACGGCCTTGAGGGCCGCCCCCTCCCACGGCGTCTCGAGGTAGGCGAAGTTGAAAGCCTGGTGCATCTCATCGGCCCGCACCCAGCGGGCGACGTGGCTGAGCGGGTCGACCCACGCCTCGGCGGCCAGGATCCGCTCTCCCGGGTACTCTTCCAGCAGCTCGCGCCAGTCGCGGTAGATCTCGTGCACGCCGTCCTGCGCCCAGTACGGGGCCGGAACCTCCGGCTCGGCACTGATCGACGGCTCGAGCGAGGCGGTGCCGCCGCCCATGCTGCCGCCGTCGACCGGCGGGTGGTAGTCAGGCAGCCCGTCAGCCTTGATCATGCCGTGCGCAACATCGACACGGAAGCCGTCGACGCCGCGGTCGAGCCAAAAGCGGAGGATGCCGCGGAACTGCTCGCGCACCCACGGGTTCTGCCAGTCCAGGTCGGGCTGGGACGAGTCGAACAAGTGCACGTACCACTGCCCGGGTACGCCGTCCCGATCGGTCACCCGGGTCCAGGCCCGGCCGCCGAACACGGAGTCCCAGTTGTTCGGCGGGAGCTCCCCATTCTCGCCGCGGCCGTCGCGGAAGATGTACCGGCCGCGTTCCTCGCTCCCGGCCCCGGCGGCAAGCGCAGCCTGGAACCAGGGGTGGTCGCTCGACGTGTGGTTGGGTACCAGGTCGACGATGACGCGGATGCCGCTGGCGTGGGCCGTGTTCAGCATCAGGTCGAAGTCGGCGAGGGTCCCGAAGAGCGGGTCGACGTCGCAGTAGTCTGCGACGTCATACCCGGCGTCACGCTGGGGAGACGTATAGAACGGAGAGAGCCAGATTGCGTCAATCCCCAGCTCGAGGAGGGCCGGGAGCCGGTTGGTGATGCCGGCCAGGTCGCCCATGCCGTCACCGTCGGCGTCAGCGAACGAGCGCGGGTAGATCTGGTAGATGACGGCGGTGCGCCACCATTCCCGGCCGGGCTGGTCCAGAACATGCGTCGAAGAGGCACTCATGTGCGACACACTACGGCATCCCGCGCGCATTGGAAGCGTTTGCACTTACCCCGTGCGACCCACCACCTCCGCGAGAACGCAGTAGTTGGGTCTAAGAGGCGCGGATAACCCCAACGAGTGCGGGTTCGCGGGGACGGGGGCGGTCACGGACGGGCGGGAGTGATGATATTCTTTACCGGTTGCCAAAAACGGCGGCGCTGCTTCGTCTCGTGTGAAGCTTCGCCCCCTTAGCTCATTGGTAGAGCACTTCCTTGGTAAGGAAGAGGTAGTGGGTCCGATTCCCACAGGGGGCTCAGGCTTGGTTCGCGCTTCGGCTCGGGTCACAGTCGCGGCGGGGTAGCTCAGGTGGTTAGAGCACACGGCTCATAATCGTGGTGTCGCGGGTTCAAGTCCCGCTCCCGCTACAACACAACATTCGGCGAACAGGCTCGCCCTCGTACAGGGCCCGAGATCAGCCCACCGTCGCACCCGGTGCCCCGGCCAATCGGGCGTACCATGGCGCCCATCGGCAGTAGGCGACGCGGAGGGTGAGTGACGTGGGCGAAAAAACGGTAGCGGATGCCGTGGTGGAGCGTTTGCAGGACTGGGGCGTCGGCCGCATCTTCGGTTACAGCGGCGACGGAATCAACGTCTTCATGGAAGCGCTGCACCGCGCCGAGTCGACGGGCGGGCCCGAATTCATCCAGGCCAGGCATGAGGAGAACGCGGCGCTGATGGCCGTGGGCCACGCCAAGTACGCCGGCGGCGTCGGCGTGGTGACCGCCACCCAGGGCCCGGGAGCCGTGCACCTCCTGAACGGGCTCTACGACGCGAAGCTCGACAGTGTGCCGGTGGTCGCGATCATCGGCCAGCAGAAGCTGAGCGTGCTCGGCTCGGCATACATGCAGGAAATCGACCTGCTCACGCTGTTCAAGGACGTCGCAGCGCAGTTCGCCGGCCAGATCAGCACGCCGGACCAGGCGCTGATGGTCATCGACCGGGCCTTCCGCACCGCCCTGGAGACCAGGTGGCCGTGCGTCGTCATCCTCCCGCACGACGTGCAGCTGGAGCCGGCGCCGACCCTCGAGCAGGAGCACGGCATCGTGGTCACCTCCCCGACCTGGCACCAGGCCCGGGTGCGGCCCTATGACGAGGACCTCGCCGCGGCCGCCGAGGTCCTTGCCGCGGGCAGCAGGGTTGCCCTGCTGGTTGGCCAGGGTGCGCGTGCCGCGGAGGCGCAGGTCGTGGCGATCGCTGACCGGCTCGGCGCCGGCATCGGCACCAGCCTGCTCGGCAAACCCTACGTCGACGAGTCCCTGCCGAACGCCGTCGGCACGATCGGCCACCTCGGAACGACGGCATCCGCTCACCTGATGGGCGGCTGCGACACCCTGCTCATCATCGGATCGAACGACCCCTGGACCGAGTTCTATCCACCGCCCGGCGCCGCGCGGGCCGTGCAGATCGATATCGACGGTCGGAAGATCGGCAACCGGTACCCGATCGAAGTGGGCCTGGTCGGCGATGCGGCCGAGACCCTGGATGCCCTGCTCGACCTCATCCCGGCCCGAACTGTCGCGTCCGACGGGGGCTGGCGGAACGAGGTCGAGCAGGAGGTGGCGGCGTGGCACGCGCTGGCCACCGAGCGGGCGATGACGCCGGCCGACCCGGTGAACCCGGAGCGCGTGGTCTTCGAGTTGAACGCCGTGCTGCCGGCCGACGCCCGGGTCGCGGTGGATGTCGGCAGCTGCGTCTACTGGTACGCCCGGCAGTTGCGCCTGCCGCGGGGGGCCCCGGCGCACCTGTCCGGCACGCTCGCGACCATGGGCTGCGGGGTCCCCTACGGGCTGGCCGCGAAACTCGATGCCCCGCAGCAGCCGGTGGTGGTGCTGAGCGGCGACGGGGCCATGCAGATGGCCGGACTCGCCGAACTCATCACGGTGAGCCGGCTCTGGCCTGGCTGGTCCGACCCGCGCTTCGTCGTCTGCGTGTTCAACAACGGTGACCTGGCCGAAGTCACCTGGGAGCAGCGGGAGATGGAGGCGGAGCCGCGGTTCCCGGCCAGCCAGGCGCTCCCCGACTTCCCGTACGCCGGCTACGCCGAACTGCTCGGGCTGACCGGCATCCGCGTCGACGACCCGGAGGCGCTGGCCGGAGCCTGGGAGCGGGCATTCGCCGCCGACCGCCCGGTGCTGATCGAGGTGATCACCGACCCGAATGTGCCGCTGCTTCCGCCGTTCCCGGCCGGCGCGGAGAAGCTCGAGTCGATGCGCGAGGGCCTGGAAGCCGAAGGCGCGGAGGGGGAGGCCGCGCGCCGGCTCCTCGACGTGTACGCAGGGCAGGAGGAGCGCCTGCGCGGTTCGCGTCCGACCGGGTAGCGTGGTGCAGGTGGATCAGACGGATGCGACAGGGGCGGCCCCGCCGGTGGTCCGCGGTGACGACGGACTCGCCCGGCCGACCTGGGCGGCGACCGATCCGCTCCTCCGCGACTACTACGACACCGAGTGGGGCATGCCGGTGCGTGACGAGCACGGGCTCTACGAGCGCATCAGCCTCGAGGCGTTCCAGGCCGGGTTGTCGTGGGCCACGATCCTCCGGAAGCGTCCCGCCTTCCGGGAGGCGTTCCACAACTTCGACCCCGACGCGGTGGCACAGTTCACGGATGCCGACGTCGAGCGACTGCTCGCCGACGCCGGAATCGTGCGCAACCGGATGAAGATCGCCGCCGCCATCACCAACGCGAAAGCGACCGTCGCCCTGCGCGCCGAGGGCGGCCTGGTCGACTTCGTCTGGTCGTTCCAGCCCGCCACCACGCCCGCGCCGCGCTCATACGCTGAGATCCAGACCACCTCGCCGGAATCGGTGGCGCTCTCGAAGGGGCTGCGTGCGAAGGGATTCGCGTTTGTCGGCCCGACCACCATGCACGCGCTGATGGAGGCGATCGGCATGATCGACACGCACCTCGTCGACAGCCACCGGCGCGGCACGTCCGGCGTATGGGCATCCGTACCCCTGCACGGCGCACTTTCCGGCGATGCGCGGTAGTTGCGCAGCAGTGCGGCAGGCGCGCCACCCGCATAACGGCGCAAGTACCGCATGACGCGGGCGAGGACCTGGTCAGCTTGCGCGATAGACCTCCGCGGCGACCACGAGGTCCTCCCACGACATCCCTGAGCTCTTGAACACCCGGGGGCGGTCCAGGTCCACCGGGACCGCGCCGGTCACGATGGCGCGCATCGGCACCAGCGAACCGGCGTCAAAGACCCCCTCGTCGATCGGGATGATCAGGTCCCCGGCTTCCCGGAGGGCGACGGAGGTGTCCTCCACCACCAGCTGGGCCCGGCCCACCAGGGCGGACGGAAGTTCCCTGACGCCCGGCTCGTGCGAGCCGACGGCGACGCTGCAGGAGTCGACCGGTACCAGCGCCCCGTCGAAGAGCGGATGCCGCGCCGTCGTCGCGCAGACGATCAGCTGGGCGTCCCGCACCGAGTCGGGTGTGCCGACGCCGGCAGCGAGCCCGCTGTCCTGCACCCGGAGCGCGAGCGCGGCGGCACGCGCCTGGTCGCGGGCGACGATCGACACCCGTCCGATCGCGCGAATCGAACGCATGGCTTCGATGTGCCCCCAGGCTTGCGGTCCTGAGCCGAACACGACGAGCTGGTCGACCTGTGCCGGGGCGAGCAGGTCGGCCGCCGCGGCGGAGACGGCGGGGGTGCGCAGCGTGGTGAGCGCGGTGCCGTCCAGCAGTGCGATCGGTGAGAGCGTCGCGGCGTCCATCAGCAGGTAGACGCCCTGGATGCGCTCCTTGCCGACGGCCGGGTTCCCAGGCGCCACCGTGGCGACCTTGACACCGACGAACTCCGGCGATTCGGTGGGCATCAGCAGCAGCTGGCCGCGGGCCAGGTCGAGGATGCCGCGATCGAAGTCGGTGGCCGGGTCGAGGCCGGCGCGCAGCTCCCGTTGCACAGCCCGGACGGCGTTGCGGAAGCTGAGGCGAGCGAAGATGTCCTGTGCGGAGATCCAGGGAAGGGCTGCGGTCATGAGAGCACGAACCCGGTCCCGAGTGGGTCGTTCCGGTCGAGCGTGAAGGTGTGAATGCCGGTCCGGTATGCCATGCCTTCGACCTCCGGGATGAGTGCGCCGGGTATCTCTCCGTCTGACGCCGCCCGCACCCGACCGAGGAACCGGGTGCCGACGATCGAGTCGTGGGTCAGTACCTGGCCGGCGCCGAGGCGCCCGGAGTCGGCGAGCATGGCGACCCTGGCCGCGGTGCCTGACCCGCAGGGCGACCGGTCAATGCGGCCGTCGGCGAAGACCGTGACATTGCGCTGGTGCGGCCCGCTCTCGGTGTCGCCGAGGTCGTCGAAGATGATCGTGCCGTAGACGCCGCTCAGCCGGTCATCGACCGGATGCCGCGCCAGCTCGCTGTCGTCCAGGGCCCATTTGATCTCGCGGCCCAGGGCGCGCAACCGCTCCGAGTGTTCGGGCGTCACCGCCAGCCCCAGGGCGGATGCCGGCACGCACGCATAGAGGGCGCCGCCGAAACCGAGGTCGACCGTGACGTTCCCGGCGGAGGTGTCGACCCCGATGCCGCGCGCCACCGGATAGGACGCCACGTTCTCGAAGGTGACGCCGGCAACCCTGCCGCCCTGCTGCCGCACGTGCGCGACCACCCGGCCAGACGGGACGTCGATCGTGACCGGGGTGACGCCATCCGCTGCCGCGCTCACCCGGCCGGTCTCGACCGCCCAGACGCCGAGTGCGATCGTGCCGTGACCGCAGGCCGTCGAATAGCCGTCGTTGTGCCAGAACAGCACCCCGAAGTCGGCGCTGTCGTCGTCGGGCGGCACGATGAAACCGCCGTACATGTCGGCGTGCCCACGTGGTTCCCGGCACAGGAGTTGGCGGTACGCGTCCACCTCGGAGGAGTGCTGGGCGAAGACGCGTCGTTCAGCCACTGTCGCGCCCACGATCTCCGGGATGCCCTCCGCGACCACCCGGAACGGTTCACCGGCGGTGTGGTAGTCGACTGTTCCGACCTCGCTCATAATATAGCACATATCACGATGCTAGCGACGCCGTGTGAAAGTGGCCACCCTGTGCGATATGGCACATACTATGGTGCAGGCGAGGGACGCTCGGGCAGTGGGATCCGACGCCGCAGCCGGAGCGAGGGGTCACATGTCTGTTTCGTCGATCACCAAGGTGGAGCAGGCGGCAAGCCTGCGTGGCCGTATCGGGGAGTCGCTCGCCAATGCGATCATCTCGGGGGAACTGGCACCGGGCACGCTCGTTTCCGTACCAACGCTGGCCGCCCAGTTCGAGGTGTCGGCCACCCCGGTGCGGGAGGCGATGCTCGACCTTGAGCAGCGCGGGTTTGTGTCGTCGGTGCGCAACAAGGGTTTCCGGGTCACCGAAGTCAGCGAGAAAGACCTCCGCGAGATCATTGAATTGCGGCAGCTTCTCGAAGTGCCGGCCATGCGGGCGCTGGCCGACAGCTTTCCGGCCGAGACGCTCCCGAAGTGGCGGGCCATGGCCGCGGAAATCAGCGAGTATGCCGACACGGCCAACCTCACCGGGTTCATCGAGCGGGATCGTGACTTTCACCTGGGGCTGCTCGAGCTCTATGGCAACGGCCGGTTGGTCGACGCCGTCCGCGAGCTCCGCCAGCAGACGCGCATGGTCAACCTCGCGCGGATGTCGCAGAGCAACAAGCTGCACGACTCTGCGGCCGAGCACCACCAGATGCTGGACCTGCTGGAGCGCGGCGACGGGGCCGCCCTCGAGCAGCTGATCATCCTGCACCTCAGCCACGTCGTCGGCTGGTGGTCGGGGGATCCGGGTGCAGAAATGGATTGACGGCGCCTCAGTACAGTGTCATATTGTACTGATTCCCGATTGTCACCATCGGAGTGTCACCATCAAAGGAGAGGCAGACATGAAATTCGGACAGCGAGGCACCATCCTGCTCGGCATTGCCACGGCAGTCGTGCTCGGCACCAGCGCCTGCAGCGGGGGCTTGCTCGGCGGAGGCGGATCCGGGGACAGCTCGGGCGACAGCGGCCCGATCAACGTCGCCATGGTCATCCCGATCTCCGGCAGCAGTGCCCCGACCGGTGCGTACATGCAGAACGGTGCCCAGATGGCGATCGACGAGATCAACAAGGCGGGCGGCGTCTTGGACCGCCAGCTGAAGCTGGACGTCGAGGACGAGGCCTGTGACGCACAGCAATCCGTCGCCGGCGCCAACAAGGCCGTGTCCAACGGCGCCGTCATTTCCGTCGGGGGCTACTGCTCCGGCGCCACGCTGCCGGAGATCCCGATCTTCCAGCGGGCCAACATCCCGATGATCGTGCCGGCGGCGAACTCGCAGGACCTGGTCAACCAGAAGGCCAAGAACGTCTTCATGATCAACGGCACTGGCAAGCAGCAGTCGACCGCGGCCCTCGACTTCATGAAGAAGCAGGGCTTCAAGACGGTGGCGCTGGTCGACGACAACACCAGTTACTCCAAGGACATCAACACCGAGACGGCGAAGCAGATCGATGCCGACGGTTCGGTGAAGGTCGCGCTCAGCACCTCCGTCACCGCGGGCGAGAGCGACTATTCGGCGGTGGTGCGCGACATCATGGGCGCCAACCCGGAGCTGGTCTACTGGACCGGTTATTACCAGGAAGGCGGCCTCATCATCAACCAGCTGAAGAACGCCGGGTTCACCGGCAAGATCATGGTCGCCGACGGAAGCGTCGACCCGTCGCTCTCGCAGATCGCCGGTGCCGGCGCCGAAGGCGTGTACGCCACCATGACCCAGACCCCCGACACCCTGAAGGGCGCCGCGGACTGGATCGCCAACTACAAGAAGCAGTTCAACTCCGAGCCCGGCCCGTACTCGACCCAGTCCTACGACGCGGTCCGCCTCGCGGCAGAGGCGATCAAGAAGGCCGGCAGCACCGACGGGGACAAGATCATCAAGGCCCTCGAGGGCATCGACGGCTTCAAGATGTTCTCCGGCCCGCTGAAGTTCACCCCGGAGCACACTCTCTCCAGCGGTGGCTTCGTGATCCTGGTGATCAAGGACGGCAAGTTCGTACTGGAAGACGACCTGTCCTAAGACCGTTATGACGGATGCCGGTGGCCGGCCCACCCGGCCGGCCGCCGGCACCCGTCGCCAACCTTGAAAATCGGGTCACCATGGCACAGCTCATCTGGGACGGATTATTCGTCGGTTCCTTTTACGCCTTGATCGCGCTGGGATACAGCATGGTCTACGGCATCATCAAACTCTTGAACTTCGCCCACGGCGACATCTACATGCTCGGCGCCTTCATTGGTTTCGCGGCGCTCACCTCACTCGGCGGGATCCCGGCGACGCTCTCGATCGGGGCGCTGCTGGTGGTCATGCTGCTGAGCATGCTCCTCACCGGCACCGCCGGCGTCATCATCGAGCGGCTGGCCTATCGGCCGCTCCGCGGGGCACCGCGCCTCGCCGTGCTGATCACCGCCGTCGGCGTCTCCTTCTCCCTGGAATACGGCATCGCCGCTCTCGCGGGGCCCAACCCGAAGGCGTTCCCGATCCGGCTCGAGGGCAACGTCTTCAACCTGATCGGCGCACGGATCTCGCTGCCGCAGATCATCCTGATCCTCATCGCCGGCGTGCTGATGATCCTGCTCAACTTCTACGTGCAGAAGACCTCCACCGGGCGCGCCATGCGGGCGATCTCGCTCGACCGGAACGCCTCGCTCCTGATGGGGATCAACGTGAACTCGGTGATCACCCGCACCTTCTTCATCGGCTCCGCGCTCGCCGGGGCGGCCGGTGTGATGGCCGGCGCGTACTACGGCAAGATCGACTTCCTGATGGGGTTCATCATCGGGCTGAAGGCGTTCACCGCCGCGGTGATCGGTGGCATCGGAAATATCAAGGGCGCCATGCTCGGTGGCCTAGTCCTCGGGTTCGTTGAAGCGTTCGGCTCGGAATGGTTCGGCGGCCAGTGGCGCGACGTCTTCGCATTCGCCGTGCTCATCCTGTTCCTGACCCTCCGACCAACCGGCATCCTCGGCGAACGTGTGACGGAGCGTGTCTGACATGAGCGAAAACGTCGATACCACCCTCGCCCCGAAACTGGTCGGGCGCCCCTCGAGCTGGATCTCCCGATTGTTCGAAAGCCGGCAACTCGGCTGGGCCGCCCTCGCGATCGCGTTGCTGGCCCCGTTCGTCATCGCGACGCCGTACGCACTCAACGTGATGACCACCGCCGCCATCTTCGTACTGCTGGCCTCAGGACTCAACATCGTGGTGGGCTACTGCGGCCTGCTCGACCTCGGGTACATCGCCTTCATGGCGGTCGGAGCATACACGGCCGGCATCATTGCCAAGGCGTTCGAACTGCCGCTGATCTTCACCATCCCGGCGGTGATCGTGATGACGGTGCTCGCCGGCCTGATCATCGGTGCGCCGACCCTCCGGCTGCGAAGCGACTACCTGGCGATCGTCACACTCGGTTTCGGGGAGATCACCCGCATCACCGCGAACAACCTCTCCATCACCGGTGGGCCGTCGGGCATCTTCGGCATCCCCGGGATACTCAAGATCGGCGACTTCGACCTGCAGCAACCGGCCGTGTTCTATTACCTCACCGTGCTGGTCGTGGCGGCCTTCGTGCTCGCCGCGGCGCGGCTGGGCAAGTCCCGGCTCGGACGGGCCTGGCGCTTCGTGCGCGAAGACGAGGACGCCGCAGAGGCGATGGGCATCCACACCTACAAGGTGAAGCTGATGGCCTACATCTTCGGCGCCGTCTGGGGCGGGTTCGGGGGCATCCTCTTCGCCGCGCACCTCTCCGCGGTGTCGCCCCAGAGCTTCATCTTCCTCCAGTCGGCGCTGGTGCTGATGGCGGTTGTGCTCGGAGGGATGGGCAACATGCGCGGCGTCGTGATCGGGGCGCTGGTGATCAGCCTGCTGCCCGAACTGCTCCGCGACCTGTCGGCCTACCGGTACCTGGCTTTCGGCCTGCTGCTGGTGGTGGTCATGGTGTTCCGCCCGCAGGGTTTCTGGCCGTCGCGTGCCTATGAACCGGAACGCACCGGCGCAGTCAGCGACCGTGCGCTCGCGAAGGGAACTCTCCGATGAGCGCCGTACTCGAAGTGAAGAACCTGCAGATCGCCTTCGGTGGCGTGAAGGCTGTCGACGGGCTCACGTTCACCGCGCACGAGAAGGAGATCATCGCGGTGATCGGCCCGAACGGCGCCGGGAAGACCAGCGCGTTCAACTGCATCACCGGCTTCTACAAGCCCACCTCGGGGACTGTGACGCTCGGCGGACGCGACATCACCGGGAGACGACCGGCCGACATCGCGGCGGCCGGCGTCTCCCGCACCTTCCAGAACCTCCGTTTGTTCCCGGACCTGACCGTGCTCGACAATGTTCGCGCCGGCATGCACCTCTACGGCGGCCAGAACTGGGTGGATGCGATCTTCCACACGCCCCGGTACAAGCGGAGTGAGGCCTCGTACACCGACGAAGCCCACAACTGGCTCGACTTCGTCGGATACACCGGCGCGCGCGGCGTGCCGATCCGCAACCTCTCCTACGGGCAGCAGAAACAGGTGGAGATCGCCAGGGCCCTGGCGCGGAAGGCCGACCTGCTGCTCCTGGACGAACCGGCAGCGGGTCTCAACTACAACGAGAAGCAGGGCCTGCTGGCGCTCTGCCAGCGCATCCGTGAACTGGGGACCGCCATCGTTCTGATCGAGCACGACATGGGGCTGGTGATGGAACTGTCGGAGCGGATCGTCGTGATGAACTTCGGGAAGGAGATCGCCACCGGGACACCGGCCGAGGTCAAGCGGGATCCCGCCGTGATCGAGGCTTACCTCGGCAAGGACGAGGACGAGGAGGTGGCGAACAATGGCAATGCTTGAGTTCGACAACGTCGAGGTCTTCTACGGGAAGGTGCAGGCGCTGCGCGGGATCAGCCTCACCGTCGACGAGGGCGAGATCGTCGCCCTCCTCGGCAACAACGGCGCCGGGAAGACGACGACCCTCTCCACCGCCTCGGCCCTGGTCAAGACGCACTCCGGGTCGGTGCGCTTCAACGGCAAGGACATCAGCAGGGCGCACCCGTGGGACACCGTCAGCGCAGGTCTCATCCATGTGCCGGAGGGCCGGCACATCTTCAGTACCCTCACCGTGCTGGAGAACCTGCAGCTGGGCGGCTACCTGGTGAAAGACCGGGCCCTGGTGGCCAAGCGGATCGAGCGCGTGTACGAGCTGCTCCCTCTCCTGGCCGAACGCCGGGCGCAGCAGGGCGGAACGCTCTCCGGTGGCGAGCAGCAAATGCTGGCCATCGGTCGCGGGCTCATCGCCGGACCGAAGATGCTCATGCTCGACGAGCCGTCGATGGGGCTGGCACCGCTGATTGTGAACCAGGTGATGCAGGTGATCAGCGAGATCCGCGACCAGGGCACCACGGTCCTCCTGGTGGAGCAGAACGCCAGGGCCGCACTCAAGGTGACCGACCGCGCGTACGTGATCGACGGCGGGGAGACGACGCTCGAGGGCAGGGCCTCCGACCTCATCTCCGACCCGCGGATCATCGACGCCTACCTGGGAGCCTGATGGTGCCCCACCGGGCTCGGCAACCGGGCGCGGTCGTGGTGTCTCGACAGGCTCGACATCCGACGCCGGTGATCGAGCCTGTCGAGATCCGGTTGACCCCTGAGGATGAGGCGAAGCTGTCGGGCGCGCACGGGCCGGGCGTTGCGATGGCCATGCGCCTCGTCGTGGCGCTCGCCGAAGCGACCGAAGCGCCGCACCTCATCGACATCGAATCCGCTCACATCGACGGATGCCTGTACCACGGGCAGGCGGGGCTCGACTTCGCCGAGAAGCTGGTCAGCCTTGGGGCGACGGTCTCCGTGCCGACCACCCTCAACGTGAGCTCGCTCGACCTGATGCATCCGGGACTCGTGCGCTTGCCGGCCGAGGAATCGGCGGCGGCCCGGCGGCTGATGGAGGCCTACGTCGCCCTGGGCGCCACGGCCACCTGGACCTGTGCCCCCTACCAACTGCCGGGCAGGCCCGAAACCGGAACGGATGTCGCCTGGGCTGAATCCAACGCGATCGTCTTCGCGAACTCGGTGCTCGGGGCGCGCACGGCACGGTACGGGGACTTCATCGACATCTGCGCTGCCATCACCGGGCGGGCGCCGCTGGCCGGCCTGCACCTGCCCTCGAACCGGGTGCCGACGCTGGAGCTGGACTGCTCCAGTATCCCTCCGAGGGTGCTCGACAGTGATGCGGCCTGGGCGGCGCTCGGGTTCACGGTCGGCCGCCGGGTGGGCGAGGAGGTGTGCATCCTGACCGGCATCCCGGCTGCGCTGGCGAACGAGGACCGGTTGAAGGCGCTGGGTGCGACAGCGGCGTCGAGCGGCGGGGTCGCCCTCTTCCACGTGGCCGGGGTCACACCGGAGGCGCGGGTCGCCGGAGGCGAGTGGCCCCCGCCGTCCGTGCGACGCGTCGAGATCACGCCGGAGGCGCTGCGGGCGGCACGCGATGAGCTGACGACGGCGACGGTCGGGGAAACGCTCGACGCGCTATCCCTCGGCACTCCTCACTTCTCATTGAGTGAATTCGAGGCGCTCGCCGACGCGCTCGCCGGCGGCTCGCCCTTCGCGCCGACCTGCACGGTCTGGATCTCCACGTCCCGTTCGGTGCTGGCCGAGGCCCGCGCGGCGGGATATCTCGAACCGTGCGAGAGCGCGGGCGCCAGGCTGGTCGTCGACACCTGCACCTACCTGGTGCCGATCCTCTCCGAAACGGTGCGCACCGCCATGACGACATCGGGAAAATGGGCCTGGTACGCGCCGGCCAACATGGGCATCGCCGTGGTGCTCGGCACGCTGGCCGAATGCATCGCCTCCGCGCGCGCGGGCCGGGTGATCCGCGATGAAGCCGCCTGGCGCTGAAGTGCGGGCCGAAACGCTCAGCGCCGGGTCAAGCACCGGCGACGTGCTGTGGCTGGACGAGCCGCTCTCGTTCTGGGGCGGGACCGACCTCACCACCGGTGTGATCACCGACGTCCACCATCCGCAGCACGGGCTGCCGCTGGCCCACCGGGTGCTTGTGATGACGGCGTCGCGGGGTTCCAGCTCCTCATCCAGCGTGCTGGCGGAGCAGATCCGCCTCGGCGTCGCCCCGGCCGCCATCCTGTTGGCCTCCCGGGATGCGATTGTCACGCTGGGAGCACTCGCGGCCGCCGAGGTGTACGGAATCCGGCTGCCCATCCTGCTCCTGGACGCCGGTGCCCTGGCGGCGCTCCCGCGCTCGGGCCCGGTGTCGGTCGAGGCAGGGCAGCGGGCCTCGGTCTCCTGGTGAGGCGTCGCAGGGGCTGGCGAGGGACATCGGAAAGCACTATGGTATGTAACATATTATTGACCGGACACGAGGGAGTGGGGGCGGCATGGGGAACGATGTGATCATCGTCGGCGCCGGCATCGTCGGTGCCGCCTGCGCCCGCTCGCTGGCCGCTGCCGGCTGGGATGTCACCGTCGTCGACCGCGGAGTGACCGCAGGAGGGACGTCTTCGGCCTGCGAGGGCAACCTCCTGGTCTCCGACAAGGGCCCCGGCCACGAACTGGAGCTCGCCCAGTACGCCTCCACCCTGTGGAAGACGACTGTCGCCGACCTCGCCGAGCAGCTCGGCACGGGTTTTCCCTCCGTCGAATACGACCCCAAGGGCGGACTGGTCGTCGCCACGACGGATGCCGGCGCGCGTGCGCTGCTCGCCTTCGCCGCCGGGCAGCGTGGTGCGGGAGTGGATGCCAGGGTGCTGACCATCGCCGAGGCGAGGGAACTGGAACCGGACCTGGCACCATCCATCGCAGCGGCCGTGCACTACCCAGAGGACGCCCAGGTGCAACCCACGATCGCGACGGAAGCCCTCATGGCCTCGGCCAGGCGACACGGCGCCCGGCTGCTGGAGAACACCGCGGTCACCGGTCCCCTCCTCGACTCCACCGGCGGCGTCGCCGGCGTGCGCACCACGACCGGGGAACTCCGAGCCAGCCGGGTGCTCGTCGCGGCGGGGCCCTGGTCGGGGGAGGTGGCCGCACTGTTCGGCGTGCACCTGCCGGTGCGCCCGCGCCGCGGTGAACTCCTCGTCACCAGCCGCATGCGACACCGGATCTTCCACAAAGTGTACGACGCCGACTATGTCGGGGCCGTCGGCTCTGACGACAGCGCCCTGCAGACCTCCAGCGTGATCGAATCGACCGCCGGCGGCACCGTGCTGATCGGTTCGTCCCGGCAGCAGGTCGGCTTCGACTCGCGGCTGCAGGTCGCGGCGCTGAGCGAAATCGCGGCCAAGGCCATCCGCTTGTTCCCCTTCCTGGCCGGGGCCGCGGTGATGCGCAGTTACGGCGGGTTCCGCCCGTTCATGCCTGACCATCTCCCGGTGATCGGCGAGGACCCGAGACTCCCGGGGCTCTGGCACGCGGCCGGCCACGAGGGCGCCGGAATCGGCCTCAGCATCGCCACCGCCGAGATGATCGCCGCGCTGATGCGCGGTCTCCCCGCACCGATCGACGCCTCCCCGTTCTCCCCCGCGCGCGGCTCACTCGCGCCCCACCTCGAGGCGGCATGAGCATGGCACCACGACTGCTCCCGTTCGGGGACGACCCCATCCGGCCGGCCAGGCCGGCGCCCGTCACCATCACCGTCGACGGCGAGACCACCGCGGGGGTGCTCGGGCAGAGCCTGGCCGGGGTCATCCTCGCCACCGGCACACTCGGGTTCCGCCGCACCTCACTCGAAGGCCGCCCACGCGGGGTCTTCTGCGGAATCGGCGTCTGCTACGACTGCCTGGTCGAGGTCAACGGCCAACGTGACGTGCGCGCCTGCCAGCGCCGGGCCTCGGACGGCGACGTCGTGCGCACCCAGCACGATCTCCTGCCCGGGCACCCGCACGGGGACGAGGCCTCATGAGCGAGGTCGTCGTCATCGGGGCCGGCCCGGCCGGCCTGGCCGCCGCCAGGGCTGCGCGCGCCCACGGCAGGGCCGTCACCCTGCTCGACTCGTCCGACCAGCTCGGCGGCCAGTACTGGCGCCATCTCCCGCCGACCCGGCCGTCAACGCACGAACGCATCCTCCACCACGGCTGGGACACCTTCCACTCGCTGAGCGCTGAACTCGAGGCCGACGACGGATGCCTGATCATCCGATCCGCCACGGTCTTCGCCCTCGAGGCATCCGCTTCCGGCCCGGGCGTGCTGCACGTCGTCGTTGGCGCCCCGGACGGGGTGGGCCGCGGTCGCCTGCGCCTCACGCCGGACGCCATCGTGCTGGCCACCGGCGCCCACGACCGCACCCTGCCGTTCCCCGGCTGGGACCTGCCCGGTGTGTTCACCGGCGGGGCGGCGCAGGCCCTCGCCAAGGGAGAACGCCTCGCCGTCGGGCGCCGGGTCATCGTCGCGGGGGCGGGTCCCTTCCTGCTTCCGGTCGCCGCGTCCCTTGCTGCCACCGGGTCCACGGTGGTCGGCGTCTACGAGGCGACCCGGCTACCGGCGCTCGTGCGCGGCTGGCTCCCCCAGCCCTGGCAGCTCCTCGGGGCGTGGAGCAAGGGGGCGGAACTCGGGGGTTACCTGGGCGGACACCTCCGCCACCGCATCCCGTACCGGCTGGGCCAGGCCGTGATCATGGCCCACGGCGACACGGCAGTCGAGTCGGTCACCGTCGCGGAGGTCTCCGCGGACTGGACGCCGATCCCGGGGACCGAGCGCCGCATCGACGTGGACGCGGTGTGTGTCAGCCACGGGTTCACGCCCCGGCTGGAATTGGCGATAGCGGCGGGCTGCTCGCTCACCGCCGAACGCTTCGTCGAGATCGACGACCGCCAGGAGAGCAGCGTCCCCGGCGTCTTCGCTGCCGGCGAGATCACCGGGATCGGTGGCGTCGACCTGGCCCTGGCCGAAGGGGCGATAGCGGGTCACGCCGCGGCCGGGGCATCCGCCGCCGACCCCGGGCTCCGGGCCAGCGAGCGCAGCCGCCGAACGTTCCGCCGGTTCGCGGCGCGCATCGAAGCCGCCCACGGCATCCGCCCCGGCTGGCCCGAGATGCTGACACCGGAGACCGTGGTCTGCCGGTGTGAGGAAGTGACCTACGGCCACCTCTGCGCGACCGCGGACAGCACCGGCTCACGTTCGATGCGCGCCATGAAGCTCAGCACCCGGGCGGGGCTCGGCATCTGCCAGGGCCGCGTGTGCGGCCGGAGTGTCGAGGAACTGCTGGCCCGGCGGGCCGGCGAACCACTGGGGGACGCGGTCCTCAGCGACCGACGCCCGATCGCCGCACCGCTTCGGCTCGGCGAACTGGCGGCAGCGCCGGTCACGACGAGCTCGGTCACCGAACCCGCCGAACCACCCGCACCCACCGATTCACCCACGGTTTCACCCACGAAAGGACCGAAATGACCAAGCAGTTCGATCTCGGCGGCGTCATCGTCGCGACCACCCTCGCCTTCAAGGAGGACTCCTCAGCCCCGGCCGGCCTCGCCGTCGACTACGACAAGTTCGCCGCGCACTGTGACTGGCTGATCAGCAACGGATGCCGCGGCGTCGGCCCGAACGGATCCCTCGGCGAGTACTCGTCGCTGACCGACGAGGAGCGTCGACGGGTGATCCAGGTGGCCGTCGAGGCCGTCGGCGGCCGTGGGCTCGTCGTGGCGGGAGTGCACGGTGTCGGCTGGCACCAGGCGAAGCAGTGGGCGGAGTTCGCAAGGGAAGACGGTGCAGACGGGGTGCTGCTCCTGCCGCCGACGATCTACCGGGCGAACGAATCAGAGGTCATCGAGCACTACACCCGCGTAGCCGAGGTCGGGCTGCCGATCATGGCCTACAACAACCCGTTCGACACCAAGGTCGACCTCACCCCGCGCCTCATCGCCAGGCTGGCCGAGATCCCCGAGGTCGTCGCGGTCAAGGAGTTCTCGGCCGACATCCGCCGGGTGCTCGAGATCAAGGAGCTGTGCGACATCGACGTCATCGCCGGTGCGGACGACCTCCTCTTCGAGTCGCTGGTCGCCGGTGCCACCGGCTGGTTCGCCGGATACCCGAACGCGTTCCCGCGCGAAGCCGTGGAGATCTACGACCTGGTCAAGGCCGGGCAGATCGACGAGGCGCGCGAGTTGTACACGCAGCTGGTGACGGTGTTCCGGTGGGACTCCAAGACCGAGTTCGTGCAGGCGATCAAGCTGTCGATCGACCTGGCCGGCGGCAGCTACGGGGGGCTCACCCGTCCGCCGCGTGGGCCGCTCAGCCCTGAGCAGGACGCGCAGGTGCGCCAGGACACCAAGAAGGCGCTCGACTACATCGCCGCCCGCCGCGCCCTCGCCGCCTAGGCGCTCGTGCAGTCGGCGATACGCGGCGGTTGCGCCGTTATGCGGCAGGCATGCCACCCGCAGAGCGGCGCAACTACCGCATCACGCACATTGAGTTCCTGAAAGGATTGCAGCATGCGTTCCAAGCGGATGTTCACAGCCGTCGATTCCCACACCGAGGGCATGCCAACGCGGGTTATCACCGGCGGTGTCGGCGTGATTCCCGGCGCGACCATGAACGACAAGCGCCTCTACTTCATGGAGCACCTGGACGACATCCGCTTGTTCCTGATGAACGAGCCGCGCGGCCACCAGGCGATGAGCGGCGCGATCCTGCAGGCGCCGACCAGGCCGGACGCCGACTGGGGTGTGGTGTACATCGAAGTCTCCGGGTGCCTGCCGATGTGCGGCCACGGAACCATCGGCGTCGCGACGGTGCTGGTGGAGACCGGCATGGTCGAGGTGCAGGAGCCGGTGACGACCATCCGGCTCGACACCCCGGCCGGCCTGGTGATCGCCAGGGTCGCGGTCAGCGACGGGCACGCCGACTCGGTGACCATCGAGAACGTCCCGTCGTACAGCGTGCGACTCGACGACGAGGTGGAGGTGCCCGGTTACGGTATCGTGCCGTACAGCCTGGCCTTCGGCGGCAACTTCTACGCCATGGTCGACCTCGACGCGGTCAACCTGCCGTATGACCGCGCCAACCAGGAGGAGATCCTGCAGGCGGGTCTGGCCATCATGGACGCGATCAACACGACCAATCCACCGCGGCATCCGCTGATCGAAGGACTCGACCACTGCCACCACGTCGAATTCATCGCACCCGGCTCGACCGCCCGGTACTCACGGCATGCGATGGCGATCTTCCCGGGCTGGTTCGACCGGTCGCCCTGCGGAACCGGCACCTCTGCCCGGATGGCGGAACTCTGGTCCCGCGGTGAACTCGGCCTCGACGAGGACTTCGTGAACGAGTCGTTCATCGGGTCGACCTTCACCGGGCGCCTGGTCAGGGAGACTACCGTGGGTGACATCCCTGCGGTCGTGCCCACCATCACCGGCCGCGCCTGGGTCACCGGCATCGGCCAGTACCTGCTCGACCCGTCAGACCCCTTCCCCACCGGATTCCAGTTCTAGGAGCACCACCATGACACCCGCGACGACCACCACCGTTCCCGCCTCCACCTCGTCGGCCGAACTCGACGCCATCGCGGGCCGGGCAGCGGATGCCGCGCCGCGCTGGGCCGCGCAGCCCCCGCAGGACCGGGCGCGGGCGCTTGTCGCCGCGGCCGACGCGCTGGAGGAAAATCGCGCGGAACTGGTCGCCATCGCCATCGGCGAGACCGGCCTCGCCGAGGCGCGTCTCTCCGGCGAGTTGACCCGCACGGCCGTGCAGTTGCGCCTGTTCGCTGACACCATCGTCGACGGCGCCTACCTCGACGTTCGCATCGACGAGGCCGACCCGCACTTCGCCCTCGGGGTACGCCCCGACATCCGCCGCTACCGCATCCCGGTGGGCCCGGTGCTGAATTTCGCGGCGAGCAACTTCCCGTTCGCCTTCTCGGTGGCCGGCGGAGACACCGCTGCCGCGCTCGCGGCCGGCAACCCGGTGATCGTCAAGGCGCACTCCGGACACCCGAAGCTCTCCGAGCGCACGGGCGCCGTCGTGGCTGCCGCCCTCGAGGCCGCGGGCGCCCCGGCCGGCACGCTCCAGCTGATCTACGGCCAGGAGGCCGGCGTCGAGCTGCTCACGGACGCCCGCGTTGCCGCCGGAAGTTTCACCGGCTCGATCCGCGCCGGGCGCATCCTCGCCGACATCGCAGCCGCCAGGCCCGCGCCGATCCCGTTCTATGGCGAACTCGGCAGCGTCAACCCCGCCTTCGTGACCCGGGCCGCCCTCGCCGAGAGGGCCGACGCCCTCGCAGACGGATACGTCGCCAGCGTCTCAGGGTCCGCCGGACAGCTCTGCACCAAGCCCGGATTCCTGTTCCTGCCGGCCGGGCACGGCCTGGACGACACGCTCGCCGCTCGCGCGGGCGCCGTCGCGGAACACCGGCTGCTCAACCCGGGGATCGCGGCCGGCTACCGGGACCGCCGCACCAGCATCCTGGCCGCCCCCGGCGTGACCCCGATTGCGGAAGGGTCGCTCCGCTTCGACGACGCGGGGCAGGGCTGGGCCACGCCGACCATCGTCAGGGTGCGGGCCGACGACCTGGCCGCCCAGCGCGACGCCCTGCTGGGGGAGGCGTTCGGCCCGCTGTCGGTCGTCGTCGAGTACGACGACGAGGACGAGCTGGCCGCCCGTGCCGACGACCTGTTCGAGGGCAACCTCACCGGCACCGTGCACGCAGGCGCGGGTGAGGCTTCAGCGCCGCTCCGATCGCTGATCGGCTGGATCACCGGCCACGCCGGGCGGGTGCTGTTCGACGGTTGGCCGACCGGCGTGGCCGTCACCCCGGCCATGCAGCACGGCGGCCCGTGGCCGGCGACCACCAACGACAGCAGCACATCGGTCGGCACCGCCGCGATCGACAGGTTCCTCCGCCCGGTCGCCTACCAGGACGTACCGCAGGCGCTGCTCCCCGAGCCGCTCCAGGATGCGAACCCATGGGGCGTGCCGCAGCTGCGGAGCGCGGCCGGCCAGTCGCAGGCATGGGGGGCCGCGGCCCGGTAACCGACCGACGCGGGCGGGCACGCATACCTGGCTGCGACGGTGGCAGCGGCGGCTACTTCGTGTCGGCGTCGATCTGCGCGAGCAGCTGCTTCAGCGCGTCCTCGATGTCGTCATGGTCGTACTGGCCGGCCCGGCTCTCCGCGGAGATCACCGCGCAGCGATGCACCTTCGCGAAGTCGCCGTAGGGGAATGTGTAGTGCCCCTTGGTGTCGTCCGGATGCTCATCGTCCACGCCCAGGTGCCACTTCGAGTACTCGGCGAAGTCGTGTGCGTCGAGGAAGGTGTTCTCGTCATCGGCAGACGGGGCGTGCTCGCTCCAGTCATCGCGTTCGTCGTGCACCACCGTGCCCTGCTCGATCAATTTCCTGGCGTGCGTGAACGCCGCGCGGTTGAGTTTCGTTGCCACTGCTGTTCCCTTCTTTTACGCGTGCTGGCCGAGCTCGGCCAGCACCATCGGCAGTTCGTCGGCGAGTTCACGGGCCAGGGTCCCGGTCGGCCCAATCCGGGCGGCGAGCCGGTCGCCGGCGGTGGCGTGCAGGTGGGTGCCCCAGCACGCAGCCTGGTCGGGGTCGGCTCCACGGGCGAGGAGCCCGCCGATAGCCCCGGCCAGCACGTCGCCGCTGCCCGACGTCGAGAGCACAGCCTGCCCGGAGCCGATCTCCCAGCGCCGGCCGCCCGGTGCCGCGATCACGCCGAAGCAGGTCACGACCGCCTGGTAGCGGTCCGCGATCTCCCCCAGGTCGGTCGCGAGGTCACTGATGTCGCGCCCGAGCAGGCGGGCCGCTTCGTCTGTGTTGGGTGTGAGCACCAGTTTGCCGCCCAGGGCCCGCAGCGTGTCGTGACCGTCAGCGTCGACGTCCGGCAGCACGCCCAACGCGTAGGCGTCGAGGAGAACGGCCGGGGTGGTGTTGCCCTCCGCCAGCAGTGCCAGGACTCCGAGGACCAGCTTTCTCGCCTCGCCGGCGTCGTCGAGTCCTGAGCCGATCACCAGCGCATCCGCTGCGTTGATCTCGTCCCGCAACGGTGTGAGGCTGTTCCCCCGCACAGCGCCGGTTGACGACTCGGAGAGTCCGATCACGCCGGCTTCGGGCATGGCAACGGCCAGCGCCACCGCCGCCGACTCGGCGACGCCCATGGACAGGCGCCCGGCCCCCACCCGAAGCGCCGCCGTTCCGGCGAGGAGAGCGGCGCCGGGGGTGTGGCGGGCGCCGCCGATCACGACGATCCGTCCGCGATCGTACTTGGACTCCGCGCCGCTGGGCAGGGACCAGTCGCGGAGCCGCGTCGGGGTCAAGATCTCCGGCGGCGCCTCACCCGGCGCCGGCTCACCGCGGGAAGACATCCGCGTCCCCGGTGTGCACGGTGACCGGCGCTCCCAGCTCCCTGAGGTGCGCCACCGAGTTGTACTCCTCCACGGCCCAGCGGCCGGCGCCGTCGGGCCGGGTCAGGATGCTCACCGACGCGTTGAGGAGCGGCGAGGTGCGGGCGACCTCGAGCAGCTGGGACTCGGTGAGCGCCTCGCAGACATAGCGGATCAGCATGATCACGGCGTCGTGGGTCACGACCAGCACCCGGCCGCCGTCGGCCACCCGGTCCAGGTCAACCAGGAACGACCTCGCCCGCAGGGCGACGTCCGCCCAGGACTCGCCGCCCGGCGGTCGGTAGTAGAACTTGCCCAGCCGTCGTTTCCTCGCCGCTTCGGTGGGGAGCCGGGCCTCGACGCCCACGGTCGTGAGTGCGTCGGTGATGCCGAGCTCCCGGTCGCGCAGGCGCTCGTCGGTATATGCGGCCAGCTGGACCGGTTGGCCGGCAGTGGCCAGCCGGGCCGTCTCGGCCGCCCGGAGATACGGGGAACTCCATACGAAGCCAGGGAACGATGTCGGCGGTAGGGAACGGAGCCAGCCGCCCACGGCCGCCGCCTGGTCCATCCCGACGCTACTGAGCGGCACGTCGGGGTCGCGGAGCGGCGCGTCGACCACCTCGGCGCCAGCGGACTCCGCGGCCGAGGCGGCCAGGTTGGCTGTGCTCTCACCATGACGAACCAGGATCAACGACGTCGCGCCCATAGTCAGAACATACAACGACTGGTTCCGGCGCCCTAGGCCCGTGCTGCATGCCGGCGTAGCCTGACGATATGGCGCACCCCACTCCCGACCGGCCGAAGGCCGTACTCTTCGACATCGACGGAACCCTGGTCGACTCCAATTACCTCCATGTGGACGCCTGGGGTCGGGCGCTGGTTGCCGTCGGCCATCCCACCGATGCCTGGCGCATCCACCGTGCCATCGGTATGGGGACGGACCAGCTGCTTTCCACGCTCGTCGGCGACGACGCCGGCCGCATCGCGGAGGAGTCCACGCGCCTGCACGGCGTGTACCTGGCCGAGTCCGCTTCGCTGCTGCGCCCGTTCCACCGGGCCCGCGACCTGTTGCGTGCCGTCGCCGCGGAGGGCAGCCAGGTGGTGCTCGCCACGTCGGCCTCGCCGGACGAACTCGAACGGCTGCTTCGCGTGATCGACAGCGACGAGTCGGTGTCGGCGGTGACCGCGGCCGACGACGTCACGGAAGCCAAACCGGATCCGGACATCGTGCACACGGCGCTCCGGAAGGCCGGAGTGTCGGCGTCGGAGGCGGTCATGGTGGGTGACGCGGTGTGGGACATCCAGGCGGCCGCCCGGGCCGGTGTCCCGTGCGTTGCCGTCCTGAGCGGCGGCACCGGCGAAGGCGACCTGCGGGCAGCCGGCGCCGTCGAGGTGTACGCGGATGCCGAAGCGCTGCTCGCCGCGTTGCGCGACAGTCCACTGGGCGCGGGTTTCGCCCGGCTGACGACGTGAGGGCGGCACTGCCCGTCACGCTGCCCAGTGTCGCACGGACCCGGGCGCCGGTTGAATCGCACCGCGGAGGGGCGCCGGCCGAACTCGCCCAGGCGGCCGCCCGCGTGAACGGTGATCCGGCTGCGGCGCTCGCCATGGCCCGGGACCTCGGCGGCGTCGCGCCCCGCCCCGGCGACGGGAACACCGCGGGACTGTTCGAACTCCTGGCCACGGTCGCCGCCGCCGATCTCACCGCCGCGCGCGTGGTGGAGGCGCACCTCGACGCGCTCTCGATCCTGGAGCAGGCGGGTCCGGTCGGGGCGGGCCGGGCACCCGTTCACTCCACGGCGGAAGCCGACCGCACCTGGGGGGTGTTCGCGGCCGAGGGCGCCGGGTTGCGACTCTCGGCGACCCGGGTCGCCGACCGGTGGCAGGTGGACGGCACCAAGCCGTGGTGCTCGCTCGCAGGGACGCTCAGCGACGCGCTGGTGACCGCGCACACCGGGGACTCACATCGCCGCCTGTTCGCCGTGCGCCTCGGCGACCCGGGCATCATCGTGCACGAAGACGCCTGGGTCGCCCGCGGCCTCGCCCAGGTGCCCAGCGGCCCGGTTGACTTCAGTGCCGTCGAGGCGACCCCGATCGGAGTCGACGAGTGGTACCTCGACCGTCCGGGGTTCGCCTGGGGCGGCATCGGGGTGGCCGCGTGTTGGTGGGGCGGGGCCATCGGGGTGGCCAGGGCGCTGGCGGCATCCACGGAGCCCGGCGGACGCGAACCCGACCAGATCGCCCTGGCCCAGCTCGGTGCCATCGACATTCTGCTCTCCGCCTGCGGAACTGCGCTGGCGAGCGCCGCCGCGGCCATCGACGACGGGCGCGCCACGGGCAGCGATGGCGCACTCCTGGCCGCGCGGGTGCGCGGGCTCGTCGCGCGCACGGTCGACGAGGTGGTCGGCCGGGTCGGCCACGCCCTCGGTCCGGCTCCACTGGCGCTCGACGAACAGCACGCCCGGCGGGTCTCCGACCTGCAGCTCTACGTGCGCCAGCACCACGCCGAACGCGACGACGCCGCCCTCGGACGGATGCTGAGTGCCGCCGGGGTGATGCCATGGTGACGTTCAGCCACCGGGAGGCCGGCACCCCTGAGCTCACCTGGCTGGAGGCCGCACGCCGGGAGCACCCGACATCGCGGCGTCTTCCGCTGGGCGGACTCGCCCGCCTGGTCGTGGTGGCCGCGCATCCCGACGATGAGACCCTGGCCGCCGGTGGGCTGCTGGCCAGGGCCTCGCGGCTGGGAGTCCCGATCGTCGTGGTGGTGCTGACCGACGGCGAGGCATCGCATCCGTTGTCGCCCACCCACACCCCGCAGCAGCTCGCGTCGCTGCGGCAGGCCGAGGTGACGGATGCGGTCGGACGGGTCGCGCCCGGCGCATCGGTGTTGTTGGCCGGGCTTCCGGATGGAGCGGCGGCCGCCCATCGGGATGAAGCGGTGCGGGCGATCGCTGAGGCGCTCGGCACCCTCGGTGCCGGTGAGTCTGAAGAGGGACCCGGCCCGGACGACCCATCGCCCGCGTCGCCCGGCGAAACCTGGGTGGCAGCGCCCTGGCGGAACGACGGGCATCCGGATCATGCGGCCGCCGCGCAGGCGGCGTCGATCGCGGCAGCGCAGACCGGCGCGCGGCTCTGGGAGTACCCGGTGTGGGCGTGGCACTGGTCGACGCCGGAGGACGCGGTGTGGGAGGGCGTCTCGCGGTACGTGTTGCACCTCGAGGAGGCAGAACGCACCGCGAAGGCGGCCGCGATGGCCGCGCACCAGAGCCAGGTGGCGCCGCTCTCCGCCCAGCCCGGTGACGAAGCGATCGTGCCACCATGGTTCGCAGCGCACTTCGAACGCACCTGGGAGACATTCATCAGCACCTCCGACGACACAGCGATTCCCGACCAGACCGCGAGCCTCGACGCGGGCTTCTTCGACGACTTCTACTCCGGCAGCCGGGATCCGTGGGGCTTCGAGACCCGCTGGTACGAGCGCCGCAAACGCGCGCTCACCCTCGCGGCGCTGCCCCGCGAGCGCTTCAGGTCTGCCCTGGAACTCGGCTGCTCGATCGGCACCCTCACTGCCGGCCTCGCAGAGCGCTGCGACGACATCCTCGCGACCGACATCGTCGCCGGCCCGCTCGAGGCCGCGCGCGAACGGCTGACGGGTCACGCCAGCGTTCGCTTCGAGCGGCTGGCGTTCCCGGATGAATGGCCGCCCGGGCAGTTCGAGCTGATCGTGCTCTCCGAAGTCGGCTACTACTGTTCGCCGCACGACCTCGAGCGGCTGCTCATCCGGTGCCGATCCAGCCTCACCCCCGATGGCGTGCTCATCGCCTGCCACTGGCGGCACCCGGTCGAGGGCTACCCGCAGACGGGCGATGCCGTCCACGCCGCCCTGGCACGCGTGCCCGGCCTGGCGCGCACCGTTCGGCACAGCGAACGCGACTTCATCCTCGAGGTCTTCGAGCCGGAGCCGGCCCGCTCGGTCGCTGAACGCGAGGGGCTCACGCCGTGACGCTGATCGACGCGATCGCCGTCATCGTCCCGGCCAGGGACGAGGAGGAGCTCCTGCCGCGCTGCCTCGCGGCGCTCGAGGGCGCGGTCGAGGCGGTGGGTGACACGGCCGAGCCCCCCGAGGTCACGGTGGTCGTCGTCCTCGACAGCTGCACAGACTCCTCGCTGGCGATCGCGGCCCGCTGGCCGCACTACCACCGCGTCGCCATCACAGCCGGTGCCGTCGGCACCGCACGCCGGGTGGGCGTTCGGAGGGCGCTCACCGGCATCCGTCACCCCGCGAGCAGGGTCTGGCTGGCCACAACGGATGCCGATTCCGCGGTCCCCGAGAACTGGCTCACGACACAGCTCGCCTTCGCCCGCACCGGCAGCGAACTCGTGCTCGGCACCGTGCAGCCAGACGCCGACCTGCCCGGTCATGACCCGGCGAGCGGCGGCGCACCCGGCGACGCGCACGGGCATCCGTTCATCTACGGCGCCAACCTCGGGGTGCGGGCCGACCGGTACCTCAGGGCGGGAGAGTTCAGTGAGGCCGACGGCGATGAGGACGTGCTCCTGGTGGCCGCACTCCGCCGGCTGGGGATCGCCCCGGTGCGCACCAGCCGGAACCCCGTGCTGACGTCGGCCCGCCTGCACGGAAGGGCCCCTCACGGGTACGCCGGGTACCTGCGAGAGCACTACGGCGCGGGGAAGCCCGCGTGATTGTGCGGCTCAGGGGCGAAATTAATCGTTTTCAACGTGCCCCTTGCCCGATCCGCGCGCAGGGGTAGGCTCACAAAAACAGGGGAGATATCCCTGCAGTCAAGAAAGGTCCTCACATGAACCTCCTGCTCATCATCATCGCCGTTGTCGCAGTCATCCTGCTTATCACCGGCGGGCTCGTCCAGTCGCTTCAGTTCCTCCTCTGGGTCGGAATCGTCCTGGCGATCATCGCAGTCATCATGTTCCTCCTGCGGACCCTCTCCGGGCGCAAGAGCGTCTAGCTGACCCAGTTCACGGCCTCACGGCTGAGCGCGAAGGCCGCACGGGATTCCGTGCGGCCTTCTGCGTGTGTGCGCGGACGGCCGTCGGTCAGCCCAGGTCGACCGGCTCAAGCCCCGGCCGCTTCGGCGGGCGGCCGTCCCCGGACGAGCGGCCCGTCAGCCGGCGCCCGATCCACGGCAGCACGTAGTCGCGGTAGTACGCGACGGTGCCCTGCACCCGCTCGTCTGCGGGCGCGGCGGCCGACGGGCCGTCGGCATCCGTTGCCCACTCGGTGGGGACCGGCACCCCCAGAGCGGCCAGCACATTGCCGGCAACCCGCGTGTGGCCGCGGGCGTTGAGGTGCAGTTTGTCGGCCGACCAATAGCGGATGCTCCTGAGTTCCTGGTCGGCCCAGTTGTCGACGAGGGTCACGCCGGGCCGGGTGAACGCCGCCCGGGCGGCGTCGGCCAGGCGATCGCCGCGACGCTGCATCAGTCCACCCATCGGCAAGTGCGCGGTCGGGTTCGCACCGCTGAGGACGATGACGTGCGCGCCGGTTTCCAGGGCCCGGTCGACCACCTGCCCGAGCAGGTCGACGACATACGAGATCTCGACGCGGGGCCGCATGATGTCGTTGCCGCCGCCACACACCGAGAGCAGGTCGGGGCCGAGGGCCAGGGCGGGCTCCAACTGGTCGCGCACAATCGGCCCGAGCAGTTTGCCGCGGATGGCGAGGTTCGCGTAGGAGAGGGCGCTCCCGCCGCCTTCCGCCCCGTCGCCGGCGTGCGCTTCCGGCCCGGTCACGCGTGCGGCGCCCGCGTTCGCGTGGGCGAGTCCGAGAGCGACCAGGTCGGCCCAGCCGCGCACCTGGCCATCCGGCAACTCGTCGCCGACGCCCTCGGTGAAGCTGTCGCCGATCGCCACGTACCGCTGATACATCCGCCCCTGCTTTCCGTTCGCCCGCCGAGCCTACGCCTCAAATCTCGCGTGAGGTGCCATGAAACCCGAGTGCGGGGGCGCTCGCGGCCAGCCCGCGGATCAGGTCTGGTCGACGAGCCACCGCTCGAAGCCGTAGGCGTGCGGGTAGCGCCCGTATGGGCCGGTCTCGCGGTAGCCAAGACGGCGGTAGAGGGCGAGCGCTTCGGGCTGGGCCGGACCGGTTTCCAGGAGCAGCCGCTGGTAGCCGAGCTCCCGCGCGATCGACTCCAGTTCGGCGAGCACAGTGATGGCGTGCCCCTGCCTGCGGTAGGCGGAGCTGGTCCACATCCGCTTGATTTCGCAGGTGACCTCGTCGTAGCGACGGATGCCGCCACCCGCGACGACCACCGGGTCACCATTGTTGCCGGCCAGGGCGGGAGCATCGTCGTCGAGCAGCACCACGAACAATCCATCCGGCGGGTCGAATTCCGGTGCTGCCACGTCGTCGGCGGCGTCGCTCGGCCCGTACCGTTCCTCGTACTCCCGGCGCAGGTCGGCGATCAGCGGGGCGGCCAGCGGGTCTTCGTACCGAACGCGCGCGAATCTCATCCGCACCATTCTGCCACCGGCTCGACGCCGCGATCCCGCCGCCGGCCGGCCACGCCGGCCAGGGGCCGACCAAAGTACACTCGGAGGGTGCCAGTGAACCCCGAACTCCAGGGGCGGGTTTTCCCGCCGGTCCAGCCGTACCTGGTCGGCCGTGAAAAGGTGCGCGAGTTCTCCCGCGCGGTATTCGCGACCAACCCGATCAACCACGACCCCGAAGCCGCGCGCGCGGCCGGCCACGCCGACGTCGTCGCTCCGCCTACCTTCGCGGTGGTCGTGCAGGAGGCCACCCTCGCGCAACTCCTCGCCGAACCCGACGCCGGCATCGACTTCACCCGGGTCGTGCACGGCGACCAGCGCTTCAGCTACTCCCGCCCGATCGTCGCCGGCGACGAGCTGACCGCCACCCTCACCGTGGCGAGCGTCAAAACCCTCGGCGGCCACTCGATGGTCACCGCGGAATCCACGGTGGTCGACGCGAACGGCGAGCACGTCGTCACCGCGACCTCCACCCTCGTCGTCAGGGGAGACGAATGACCCAGGCGCCGTCCCTCGACACCCTCACCGTCGGCGACGTCGTCGCCGGGGGCAGCTTCCCGCTCACCCGCGACTCCCTCGTTCGCTACGCGGGCGCATCCGGGGACTTCAACCCGATTCACTATCGCGACGACGTTGCGGCATCCGTCGGCCTGCCGGGCGTGCTGGCCCACGGCATGCTCACCATGGGACTCGCTGTGCAGCCGGTCGTGGACTGGGCCGGAGACCCGGCGCGGGTGATCGACTACCAGGTGCGCTTCACCCGGCCGGTCCTGGTCGACCCGATGGAAGGGGCCATCGTGACCGTCGTCGCGCGGGTCGCCGCCATCGACACGGACGCCAAGGTCGCCCGGATCGACCTCGCCGTCACCTTCAACGACCAGACTGTGCTCGGCAAGGCGCAGGCGCGCGTCAGCCTGGCCTAGTCGCGTGGTTTCTTCGATGAACGCCCGGCCGAGCGAGCGAATCGAGCCGGTTCCGCTCCGCGATCTCACCACGCTGCGGGTCGGCGGCCTCCCCGCCCGCATGGTGGCGCCGGGCACCGAGCGGGAGCTTGTCGATGCGGCGCTGGGCATCTGGGCCGATGATGACGACTGGATGCTGCTCGGCGGCGGCTCGAACACCGTGGCCGGCGACGACGGATTCGACGGCACGGTGATCCGGCTGGTGACCCGTGGCATTGAGGTGCTGCCAGCGGATGCGCCGGACCGGGTGCGCCTGCGGGTACAGGCGGGAGAGCCGTGGGACGCCCTCGTGGCCTACGCCGTTGGGCGGGGCTGGTCGGGCATCGAGGCGCTCTCCGGAATCCCCGGCGCGGCCGGCGCGGCGCCGGTGCAGAACATCGGCGCCTACGGCCAGGAGCTCTCCGCCAGCCTGGTCGCCATCGACTTCCTGGATTACGAGTCCGGTGAAATCCAGCGGATGCCGGCCGCCGCACTGCAGCTCGGCTACCGCACGTCGGTGCTGAAGCAGGGCCTGCGAGGGGTCGTGCTGGCGATCGAACTGGACCTGCACGACACCGCTGCTGAGGCATCCGTTCTCGGAGCAGCACTCGGCCAGCCCGTCGCCTACGAGCAACTCGCGGGTGCGCTCGGCGTGCAGCTGGGGGACCGGGTTCCGATCACCCAGCTTCGCGACACGGTTCTCGCGCTTCGCGCGGCGAAGGGGATGGTGCTCGACGCGGCCGACCCCGACACGGCCAGCGCCGGGTCGTTCTTCACCAACCCGATCGTGAGCGAGAACTTCGCCCGGTCGTTGCCGGATTCTGCGCCGCGCTGGCCGCTCGAGCCGGACCTGCCGGACCGCGTGATCCCGCTCGAGCATTACGCCGGCGTGGGGCCGGCACCGGGCGCCGACGCGGCACGCGGAGTGAAACTCTCCGCGGCCTGGCTGATCGAGCGAGCCGGGATCAGCCGGGGTTTCCGGTTGCCGGGATCCCGCGCGGCCATCTCGAGCAAGCACACGCTCGCCCTCACCAACACCGGTGGTGCGACGGCCGACGAGATCGCGCAACTGGCCCGCTTCGTGCAGGGCCGGGTCGCCGCCGAGTTCGGCATCATCCTGCAGCCGGAACCGGTGCTGATCGGCGTCACTGTGTAGCTGCCCCTCACCTGTCGCGGGGGTGCTGTGGCGGGGGTGCTGTGGCGGTGGGGCCGGGCGGGGTGCCGGTGCGCCGGTTCAGCCGGCCCGCCGGGACGCGGCGGCAATGCCGGCGGCGACGAGCGCCACGCCGATCGCGATGACGCCGCCGAGCAGCCACAGCGTCGGATCAGGCATCACCGGCAGCGCCGTCCACACCACCATGAAGGCGGCAAAGGCGAGCAGCAGCACGCCCCAGAAGATCGTGCCGAACAGCGGTCGGTCGCGGCGCCGGGCGACGGATGCCGCCGGTATGGTCGGAAGCTCCGCGCCGGTGGTCGACGTCGTTGCCGTCGGAAGATCCGCGGCCGTTGGCTGTGTCGGCTGCGTCGGTGGCGTCGACGCTGCGCCGTCGTGCTCGGGGATGTTCAGTGGCTCGCTCATGGCTTACTCCGTTATGGTGTGGACGTCGACCTGGCCGACGAGCGACCAGATGCGGATGCTGGCGACCGGGCGGTCCGGATTGCCGTTCAGGCTGCGGGCGTCGTGGAACAGAACGCCACCCTGGTCGTTGGAGTGATCGTCGCCGTAGTCGACGCCGCCGACGATCGAATTGGTTTCCACGCGCACCGACCGGTCGGCCGGCAGGATCACATCGGTGGCGCCGAAGCCCAGCCAGACGTCGATCGTGCGGGTGTCGCTCCTCCCCGCCGTGGACAGGTCGCTGAGGTCGACGGTGGGGTTGCCGGCGATCATCGCGAAGCTGGGCGTGGCGTCGGACGACGAGGAACTCACCACCCAGTGGTTGTCGCCGAACGGAGAGAACTGCGTGCCCTGCGGGAAGACGCCGACGAACAGGAGGGTGAGCACGGCGAGGAACGCAAACCCGCCCATCGCCCCGCTGTCCCGGCCGCGGATGCCTGACACGATGATTCCGAGTGCGAGCACTCCCAGCGTGAACGCGACTCCGACGAGCAACGCGGAGCTCGACCAGGTCCCGGCGGAGTACACGCCTGCCGCAACCGCGCCTACCGCCAGGGCGAACCCCAGCACGATCGCGGTGAATCCGGCGCCGGGGTGGCGGTGCTGCCAGCGATAGTGCGCGCGTTGCGCCCGCTGCTCGGCGCGCCAGGCCCGATGTTGCGCCTGCCAGTGGCGGTTCTGCTCCTGCCACGCGTCCCACGCGCTACGCGGGGCCTGGGCGTCCGGCCGGGGCGGTGCGGCGGTGGGGTAAGCGCTGCCGGCGGCACCCCACCTGCCCGTGCCTGTGCCCCCGTCGCCTGATACTCCGTCGACCGGTGTTCCGGCATCCGCTGTCGCACTACCCGTGGCCTGGGCGCCGAGCCACGTGGCATCAGCCGTTCCGATGCCCGTTCCCCCGATGTCGTCCGTCCCGGTACCCGGTGTCCTTGCGCCCGTCGCGGCGAAGCTCGCGGATCCGGCGCCGCTCCCGGCGCCCGTCGTGCCCGCTGCAGTTCCGCTCCCGCTCCCGGTGCCCGTCGGAGCCGCCGGCCCGTCGGCAGGCCAGCTCGCGCCGTAACCGCCCGCCGGAATCCGCCGCAACAGGAAGACGACCAGCCAGATCACACCGATCGTGACTGCAATCGCCCAACCGACCGCGAGGGTGGTGGCAAGCCAGCCCGGCATGCCCCAGCCGTCCGGCGGCCCCTGCCACCAGAGCCCGCGGGTGAACGGAACGAAGGTGAAGAGGATCAGGGCGAAGATGACGACCATCGCCGGCTCGAAGATGCCGCGGAACAACTGCTCGGCGTGGATGCGTCCCGCCGCGTCGGGCAGGAACGCCCAGCCGAGGGCGTAGGCGATGAGCACGGGGCCGCCGAGGATGGCGAGCACGATGACGGCGCCGCGCACGATCATCGGGTCGAGGCCCGTGCGGCGGGCGATGCCGCCGCAGACCCCGGCCAGCCAGCGGTCACCGCCGCGGGTGATTCCGGAGGATCGGATCCAGTCGAAGAAACGGTCGAGCTGCTCACGGCCGTCGTGTCCGGCATTTGACGGGTAGCGGGGGGAGGGAGGTGCATCGGTCATGATTCGAGTGTGCCGGGTGGGTCCGGCCGCTGCCATGGGGCATCACCCTGATTCGACCCTGAGATCGTCCCCGGTCACCGCGCCGGGGCCGGCGGGCGTGCTTTGATGCATAGGTGAACACCGAACGCATGACCAGGCCACGGCTTCGGCTGGTCGGCGGCGTCTGCGCGGGGTTCGCCGAGCACACGGGCCTGCCGGTCAGCGCCGTTCGGGTCGGTGCGCTGCTGCTCACCCTGTGCGGTGGCGCAGGGATCCTCCTCTACGCCTGGCTGTGGCTGACGACCCCGTCCGCAGCGTCGGCGCTCGCCGGGTCGACGCTGCCCAAGTCCGGCCTGGGCCGGGCGTTCCCGGCCCGCGCCGCGACAATTGCCTTTCCGGTCGAGAGTGGCCGTTCCGCGCGTATCCCTCGACCGGAGATCTCACTCTCGGGCCAGCCGGTCACGCCAGCGGATGCCCCGCCGATTGCTGGGATATCGGATGCCGCTTCCGCCCGCTCCGCACCCGTCACGGAAATCCTGCTCGGACTCGCGCTCCTCGCCGCCGGCACCACACTTGTTGCCAGCCGCCTCGGCGCCGGCATTCCGCTGGCCATCGTCATCCCCGCCATTGTCGTACTCGCCGGTGTCGCGCTGGCGTGGCGGCAGTTCGCCGACATCCGCTCCGGCGCCGCGCAGCGGTCGTCTGCGCTGCTGGTGCGCACCCTCGGTGCCCTCGTCCTCGTGGCGGTCGGGATCCTGCTGTTTTTTGTGACCGGCGAAGCGCCGAACGTCTGGACCGTGATCGTGGCGGCCGTCGCTGTGCTGCTCGGGGTCGCCGTGGTGATCGCACCCTGGTTCATACGCTTGTCGAACGACCTCGCCGAGGAACGCTCGGCACGGGTGCGGGAGGCCGAGCGCGCCGAGATCGCCGCCCACCTGCACGACTCGGTGCTGCAGACCCTGGCGTTGATCCAACAGAAGGCAGGACCGCACAGCGACGCCGCCCGCCTCGCCCGCGCCCAGGAGAGGGAACTCCGGGAGTGGCTGTTCACCGGGGCCGGTGGCGCCACGGTCGACCTGGCCGCGGAGCTCAGGCGCATCGCCGGCGTGATCGAGCAGGACTTCCCGGTCCACTTCGAGCTGGTCACCGCGGGGGCCAGCCCGGATGACGTGCCCGAAGGGCTGGTGGCCGCGGCCCGCGAAGCCATGCTCAACGCGGCCAGGCACGCCGGCGGCACAGTGTCCCTCTACCTCGAAACCGGCGCGACCGGCACCTCGCTCAGCATCACCGATCGTGGGCCCGGCTTCAGCCTCGACGACATCCCCGAAGACCGCCTCGGCGTGCGTGAGTCGATCTTCGGACGGATGCGACGGGTCGGCGGCACCGCGGAGGTGCGCCCGGGGCCGGGCGGAAGTGGGACCGAGATCCTGCTCACGCTCCCGACCCAGCGCGGGGCGCAGGCCGCCGCCGAGTACGCTGCAGGGCCCGCTGTTGCAGGGCCCGCTGTTGCAGGGCCCGCTGCCGCCGGACCCTTTGCTGCCGGGCCGTCTGCCGCGGGCCCATCCAGTGCCGATGGGTCCGCCGCCCACCGATCCGCCGCGCCCGAAACCACACGAGGCGAGCACGGGCCGGAACGCGAATGATGACTATGAGTCCACCCCTCCCCCCGCCCGCACCGGCACCCGAAATTGCATCCGGCGCGCGCGATCGCGCGCGCCCGAAGCGATTTCCCACGCCCGCCCCTGCCCGGCCCCTCAGAAAGGCGACACCATGACGATGACCGAACCCGACGCATCCGCTGCCCTGCCGGTGGTGATCGTCGACGACCATTCGATCTTCCGCTCGGGGCTGCGCGCGGAACTCGACGGCGGCATCCGGGTGCTGGGGGAGGCGGCGACCGTCGAGGAGGCGATCGCCCTGGTGGTCTCCTCCCAGCCGCGGGTCGTGCTCCTCGACGTGCACCTGCCCGGCGGGCGCGGTGGCGGAGGCGCCGAGGTGATTCGGGAGGCTGCCCCGCAAGCGCCGCGCACGCTGTTCCTGGCGCTGTCCGTTTCGGATGCCGCCGACGACGTGGTGCGGGTGATCCGGGCCGGGGCGCGCGGGTACATCACCAAGAGCGCGTCAGGCGCCGAGGTATCGGATGCCGCCCGGCGCGTCTCCGAGGGGGATGCAGTCTTCTCGCCCAAGTTGGCCGGATTCGTTCTCGACGCGTTCGGCGCGGTGGCCGGCGAGACGGCCGAGTCCACCGACGAACTTGACCGGCTCTCCGCCCGCGAGCAGGAGGTGATGCGCCTGATCGCGCGCGGATACGCCTATAAGGAGGTGGCCGGCGCCCTGTTCATCTCGCCCAAGACGGTGGAGACGCACGTGTCCGCGGTGTTGCGGAAGCTGCAGCTGTCGTCCCGGCACGAACTGACCGCGTGGGCACTTGAACGCAAGCTTCTCTGACACCCGACGACCGGGCGCCCCGGTGACCGCCGCGACACACGCCGAATGGCCGGGACGCAGGCACGGCCGTGCCGGACCGGCGGTAGGGTGATCGGCATCAACCGGAGGGCGCCTGATGAATGCCGATGACACCAATGCCGACGAGACCAATGCCGACGAGATGACCGCCGACGAGAAACGTGTGGACCAGCTGAGCCGCGCGCCCAAGTCGGACCCGGGTGACGCCGCACCGCGGATCGATGTGACCGAGTCGGCGGATGGACCCACCCGGATCGACGTGCGTGACGACGCGGTGGTTCGACCCGGCGGCAGTCGCGCTGGGACCGACGACCGTGGTGCCGAGCCCGATCGGGACTAGAGAAGCCGGCCCTCCGTCGCCCGCGTCACCGCGCCGCCACACGGCATCCGCTCAACTGTCCTTGCGGATCCAACGGAAGGTGACCCGGCTGAGCACCAGGCCCACCACCAGCCAGACGCCCAGGGCCACCGCGACCCAGCCGAGATCCCAGCTGCCGTTCTGTTCGACGGCCTTGAAGCTGTCGGGGAGGAACACCGAGCGCATGCCCTGGGCCATCCACTTGAGCGGGAAGATGCTCGCGATGTTCTGCATCCACTCCGGCAGCACGTTGAACTGCAGGTAGACGCCGGAGATGAACTGCAGCACCAGCAGGATCGGGATGACGACCGCGGTCGCGCTCTTGCCGGAGCGGGGAAGAGCCGACAGGGCGATGCCGAGGAATGCGCTCGTGATCACTCCGAGCACGAACACCCAGGCGAACGTGAGCCACTTCTCCGGGTCGGTCGGCAGGTCGATGTCGAACACGAAGCGCGCGAACAGCAGCAGCAGCCCCGCCTGCAGCACGCCGGTGACGAACACCTGCCCGATCTTGCCGATGAAGTAGCTGAACGGCGACAGCGGTGTGCCGCCCAGGCGTTTCAGGGTGCCGTCGCTCTTCTCCATCGCGATGTCGACGGCCAGGTTCTGCACGCCGGAGAGGAGCATCCCGGCGGCAAGCATGCCCGGCAGGTAATACGCGCCGACGCTGATGCCGCCGGTGCCGTCGGGTGCCGCGCCCATATTGCCCGAGGCGCTGAAGGCGGTGGTGAAAATGCCGAGCATGACGAACGGGAACAGGAAGGTGAAGAACAGGGTGTCAAAGGAGCGGAAGTAGGTGCGGGTCTCGTAGCCGATCCGGGACGCGCCCAGCGCGATCGTGCTCATGCGAGCACCTCCTCTGCGGTGTTGAAGCCGGTTCCGGTGCCGGCGGCGGTGCCGCGCACCAGGTCGAGGTAGACGTCCTCCAGGCTGGGCCGGATGACCTCCAGGTCGGCCGGTTCACCGCCGAGCTGCGCCGCGAGTTCGGCCACCACGCGCGCCGGCCGCTCGGTGCGGGTTTCACTCAACTGACCGGATGCGTCTCGCCAGCGCACCAGCGGAACGCGCGCATCCGCTCCGCCGATTTCATCGATCGCGCCGATGTCGATCAGTCGGCCGTCGGCGATCACGCCGGCCCGGTCGCCGAGCTGGGCCGCCTCGTCGAGGTAGTGCGTGGTGAGCAGGATGGTCGTCTCCTCTGACTTGAGCTGGTGCACCAGGTCCCAGAATGAGCGCCGGGCCTCCGGGTCGAAACCGGTGGTCGGTTCGTCGAGGAACAGGAGCTCGGGGCGTCCGATGATGCCGAGCGCGACGTCCACCCTGCGGCGCTGCCCGCCGGAGAGCTTGCCGATGCGGGTCTTGGCCTGCTTCTGCAGCCCGACAGCCTCGATCACCTCCCCGACGCTGCGTGGTTTCGGGTAGAAGCCGGCGAAATGGGTGAGCTGCTCCTCCACGGTGACGAGGCCGCTCTCGCCGGTGGACTGCAGCACAATGCCGAGGCGGGCCTTCCAGTCCAGGCCGCCGCGCTCCGGGTCGACGCCGAGCACACTCACATCGCCCGACGTGCGGTTGCGGTAGCCCTCGAGGATCTCGATCGTGGTGCTCTTGCCGGCGCCGTTCGGGCCGAGCAGCGCGAACGTCTCGCCGGGCAGGATGTCGAAGCTGATACCGGCGACGGCCTTCGCCGCCCCGTAGGTCTTGTGCAGGTCGCGCACCCGCACGACCGGGTCAGATGAATTCATGTAACCAGAGTCGCAGGCCCGGCGGCGTCGCGGTAGCCGTCACTCGGTCGATTCGCGCATCCACCCGTCGACGGACGCCCGATACGTCCCGCCGCTCCCGCCTTCCGCGCTCCACCGGCACCCCCGCTCGCCGCGCTCCACCGGCGCCCCTGCCCCCACCCTGCTCGGCCCTCCGTGAGGGGTCACATATCGACCTTCCGGTGGCCCGGGAAGGTCGATTTGGGGCCCCTCACGCGGTCAGCGCTGCTCGGGCGGATCGATCGGACGGGGACGGGCGGGGAAGAGGGCGAGTGCATCGCGGATCAGCTGCAACAGCATCCGTCGGTCGGCAAGCTCGTTCGCCGCAATTTCGATGACGTGCCATCCTGCCGCCGCCAGTCGGGCTCGCCGGGTACGGTCCTTGCGCCAGCGATCTGGTTCGGTGCGGTGATAGTCGCCCTGGTACTCGAAAATAACCCGGTGCGCGGGGAAGCATAGATCGGCCGACGCGATCTGGATCCCCCGGGCGTCGTAGATCGCGTAGTTGGCGCGAACGCCGGAAATCCCGGCCAGCACAATAGTCACGCGGATGATCGACTCCGGCGGCGAATCGGCGTGGTCATCCAGCAGCTCCAGCGCCTCCAGCAAGCGCGAGCGGCCGCGTCGGCCGGGGTGGCCGGCGACAGCGGCGCGGAGGTCGGCTCTGCTTGCAAGCGGATGCGCATGGTGGATGATGCGGTCACCGGCAGCCACAAGGTCCTCAAGGTCCAGGACCGCGCCGAGGTCGCACCACGTTCGTGCCGGCGTCGTGAGTCGGATTCCGCGCCAGGCGAGCACGTCTCCTGGGCGCATCTGCATCTTATGGCCGCTCGCGCCACGGATCCTGGAGGCCCGCTGGGGCGAGGGGACGCCAATGTGCAGGTCAGACCCGGCCTGGAGGCGCAGGGGCAGCGGGAGGCCGATGATGAGTGCCGCAGTGACACCGCAGAAGAACGCTGTGTCCGGCATCCGCTTCTGAAGTGCCGACGCGCGCGCCCACGCCGACGTGAGGGGCATCGGTGCGCGGATGCCATGGAACGGGCGCTCGAGGTCGGCGCCGCGGAGGCGCCCTTCGCCCACCCCGTGCCGCGCTGCGGTGCGCGTGCTGAATGGTCCAGCGTAGAGGGGCTCGGGGAGCGGCTTTCGTGGCTTCACCCCGTCAGGATGCGCTCGAATGATGGGCCGATGGCGGTTATCCACAGCCCAAAAAGTTGTACGGCGCGCCTTAAGAGTGTGAGGGGTCACATATCGACCTTCCCGGAGCATCGGAAGGTCGATATGTGACCCTTCACGGGAGGAACCAAGGGGGCGGCGCGGCGGGGGTGGGCGGGCGCGGCGCGGGCGCGGCGCGGGCGCGGCGCTACGCGAAGAGACGCTGCAGGCGCTGCACGCCCTCGAGGAGGGCCTCGTCGCCGAGCGCGTAGGAGAAGCGCAGGTAGCCGCTCGGCCCGAACGCCTCACCGGGGACCACGGCGACCTCGGCCTGGTCGAGGATCAGGTCGGCCAGCTCCAGCGACGTGGTGGGTGTGACGCCACCCCAGGTGCGGCCGAGCAGCCCGGTCACGTCGGGGTAGACGTAGAACGCGCCCTGCGGCGTGGGGGTGACCATGCCGGGGATCTTGTTCAGTTCGGACACGATGAGCTTGCGGCGCCGGTCGAACGCTTCCCGCATCGCGAATGCGTCGTCCTGCGGTCCGTTCAGCGCGGCGATCGCGGCGCGCTGGGAAATGTTCGACACGTTGGACGACAGGTGCGACTGCAGGTTGGCCGCGCCCTTGATGGCGTCGGCCGGCCCCACCATCCAGCCGACCCGCCATCCGGTCATGGCGTACGTTTTGGCGACTCCGTTCACCAGGATGGTGCGGTCCGCGAGGGATGGAACCGCCTCCACGATCGACACTGCGCGCACACCGCCGTAGGTGAGGTTCTGGTAGATCTCATCGGTGATCACCCAGAGCCCGTTGGCGTCGGCCCACTCGCCGATCTCGCGGGTCTGCTCGGGCGAGTAGACCGCCCCGGTCGGGTTCGACGGAGACACGAACAGCAGCACCTTGGTGCGCTCCGTGCGAGCGGCCTCGAGTTGCTCGACGGTGACCAGGTACCCCTGGTCGCTGCCGGCGAAGACGTCCACCTGAACGCCGCCGGCCAACTTGATCACCTCGGGGTAGGTGGTCCAGTAGGGGGTCGGCACGAGTACTTCGTCGCCCGGGTCGAGCAGGGTCGCGAAAGCCTCGTACACGGCCTGCTTGCCGCCGTTGGTGATGATCACCTGGGCGGCGCCGACCGCCAGCCCGCTGTCCCGCAGGGTTTTGGCGGCGACCGCCTCGCGCAGCTCGGGGAGTCCGGCAGCCGGGGTGTAACGGTAGTTGCGCGGATCGCGCACGGCGTCCAGCGCCGCCTCGACGATGTGGGCGGGGGTCTGGAAGTCGGGCTCGCCCGCCGCGTAGCTGATCACCGGGCGGCCGGCAGCCTGGAGCGCTTTCGCCTTCCCGTCCACTTTGAGGGTTGCCGACTCCGCGATGGAGCCGATTCTGGTCGAGATGCGCTGGAATTCATGGGCCACGATACGAGCATACGGGGGCGTGCCATCTGTCGACAGGGCGGTTACCATTGAAAACAATGCGCCGGCCGGATGCGGCATCCGCTCACCCGGGACCACTCGGCCTCGCAGCGCCTCAGTTTTACAGCGGTGCCGGTGTGACCTACACTGGTTCGAGGTAGTTGAATTCTGCCATGCTTCTTTGCGCCTATTTTGGGCAGGAGGCGGGCGAGTTCACACCATAGGGTGGTGGCTCAATTGGTAGAGCAGCGGTCTCCAAAACCGCAGGTTGCAGGTTCGAGTCCTGTCCGCCCTGCAAGTCGGTGGTATTTCCACCGGCCCATGAAAGGTGTAACAGGTGGCCCGAAAAGTTATCGACGAACCCAGTGAGGAAATCGTCGCCAACGCGAGGAAAGAGCGCGAAACCAAGCGCGGACCCTTCGCTCGGCTTGCCCTGTTCATCCAGCAGGTCATCGCCGAACTGAAGAAGGTCGTCACCCCGACCCGCAAGGAACTGCTGAGCTACACGGGCGTCGTGCTGATCTTCGTGATCATCATGATGGCCCTGGTGTCGGGCTTCGACTGGGTCTTCGCGCTGGTGGTCACCTATGTGTTCGGAACACCAGCGCCATAAGGCGCGGCCACTGCGGTTCGCCTGGCATTTCATGGCAAACGCTGTACGGGATGCCCCATGCAACAGAGAAGGATTGAGATTTAGTGACTGACACGAATCACGACGACGTCGACTGGGCCACCGCCGCTGAGCAGTCCTCCGACGACGACGAGGCGCAGGAGGGCAACACCCTCGCTGCCGATGAGCGTTCCGTGGAGGCCGCCGAGCAGGTCGCCCTGCACATCGAAGACGAGAACGTCGACGTCGAAGACAACCTGGACGCCGTGCTCGACGCGCTGGCCGAGGCAGCCGACCCCGAAGCCGACGCCCTCGTCGACGACGCGCTCGACATCGACTCCGTCGACGAGGCTGAAGCCGCCGTCGAAGCCGTCGAGGACGAAGAAGAGACGACGACGGATCCCTACGAGGAGTTCCGCAAGGAACTCCGGTTCATGCCGGGCAAGTGGTACGTCATCCACTCCTACGCCGGCTTCGAACGTCGCGTGAAGTCGAACATCGAGAACCGCAAGCAGTCGATGGCCATGGAAGATTACATCTACCAGGTCGAGGTTCCGATGGAAGACGTCGTCGAGATCAAGAACGGCCAGCGCAAGATGGTCACCCGCGTGCGCATCCCCGGCTACGTCCTGGTGCGCATGGACCTCAACGAGGACAGCTGGTCGGTGGTTCGCCACACGCCCGGCGTCACCGGCTTCGTCGGCAACTCGCACAACCCGACCCCGCTGCGTTTCGAAGAGGCTTTCGGCATGCTCAAGGGCCTGGTCGAGGTAGCGGATGTCCCGGCCACCAAGGGAGGCGGGCAGGGCGGCAAGTCCCAGGCTCGCGTCATCCCGGCCGAGGTCGACTTCGAGATCGGCGAAACCATCACGATCAAGGAAGGCTCGTTCGCGGGCCTGCCCGGTTCGATCAGCGAAATCAAGCCGGAGAGCGGCAAGCTCACGGTGCTGGTCTCCCTGTTCGAGCGTGAGACCCCGGTCGAGCTCAGCTTCGACCAGGTCACCAAGCTCTAAACTCCCCCCAACCACCGCCCCCCGGAATCGCCGGGGACGCGGGAGAACCTCGGATCTCGACAGGCTCGACCACCGCACGATGGGCCAGGCCGCCGAAATCAAGGGTTCGATCACCGAAAAGGAAAAGAAGAATGGCACCGAAGAAGAAGGTTACGGGTCTGATCAAACTTCAGATCAAGGCCGGCGCCGCCAACCCCGCACCGCCCATCGGGCCGGCGCTCGGTCAGCACGGCGTCAACATCATGGAATTCTGCAAGGCGTACAACGCCCAGACGGAGTCCCAGCGCGGCAACGTCGTCCCGGTTGAGATCACCGTGTACGAGGACCGCTCGTTCACGTTCATCCTGAAGACCCCGCCGGCAGCAGAACTCATCAAGAAGGCCGCCGGTGTCGCCAAGGGTTCAGGAACCCCGCACACCGTCAAGGTTGCCAAGCTCAGCCAGGCCCAGGTGCGCGAAATCGCCGAAACCAAGATGGTTGACCTCAACGCCAACGACATCGACGCCGCGGCGAAGATCATCGCCGGCACCGCCCGCTCCATGGGCATCACGGTCGAGGCGTAACAACCCCGCCGCGGGCGTCCGTTTCTCGGAGCCTGACAGCAGCACCACGTGGGAGAGCCAGCCAGGCTCACGAAACCACATCTCAGTTTTCATTACAGGAGATTCACATGGCACAGAAGTCAAAGGCCTACCGGGCCGCGGCCGAGAAAATCGGAGCCGACAAGTTCTACACCCCCACCGAAGCCGTCACCCTCGCCAAGGAGACCGGCTCCGCTAAGTTCAACTCCACCGTCGAGGTCGCCCTCAAGCTCGGTGTCGACCCGCGCAAGGCCGACCAGATGGTCCGCGGAACGGTCATCCTGCCGCACGGCACCGGTAAGACCGCGCGCGTCATCGTCTTCGCGACGGGCCCCGCGGCCGACGCTGCGATCGCTGCCGGCGCCGACGAGGTCGGTGGCGACGAGCTGATCGAGAAGGTGGCCGCCGGCTACACGTCGTTCGACTCCGCCGTCTCCACCCCGGAGCTCATGGGCAAGGTCGGTCGTCTCGGTAAGGTCCTCGGCCCGCGTGGCCTGATGCCGAACCCGAAGACCGGAACCGTGACGCCGGACGTGGCCAAGGCCGTCTCCGACATCAAGGGCGGAAAGATCGAGTTCCGCGTTGACAAGCACTCCAACGTGCACTTCGTCGTCGGCAAGGCCTCCTTCTCCGCCGAGCAGCTGGACGAGAACATCTCGGCCGCGCTCGAAGAGATCGTGCGTCTGAAGCCGAGCTCCTCGAAGGGCCGTTACATTACCAAGGGCGCCGTCTCGACCACGTTCGGTCCTGGCATCCCGCTCGATGTGAACAGCATCTAAGTTCGCTCGAACCGTGCAGGAGGGGCTCGCCGACAGGCGGGTCCCTCCACTCGTTAACCCCCGGTGAGCGGATGCCGGCCGTGGCTTGCTGCGGGGTGCACGACGGCGTAGCCTTCCAGCATCGTGCGGGGCCAGGGTGGCCCGGGCGATCGCGCGCGACGCGAGGTGGCGCCATGACTCACATCCCAATGCCCGATGACTCGGAGGTCTCCGACGAGACCGCGCAGCTGTACCGGGACGAACGCACCAGGGTCGGTTACCTGCCCAATTTCACCCGCGTATTCGCTGGGCGGCCGGCCGTCTACCGCGGCTGGATGGCGTTGAACGGTGCGGTCAAGGCGTCATCCGACCCTCGGGTCTATGAGCTGGCGACCGTCGCGGCGGCCGCCCGGCTGGGTTCCAGTTACTGCGTGCTGGCGCACGGAAAGGTGCTGGCGGAGCAGCACTTCCCCGCAGAGGTGGTCGCGGACCTGGTCCGGGACCCGGCCTCGGCCGACATCACCGCCGCGGATCGCGAGGTGATGCGCCTGGCTGACCGGGTCGCACACGACGCGGCGGGGATGACGCCGGCTGACCTGCAGCCTCTCCGCGATGCGGGATTCAGTGACGACCAGATCTTTGACGTCATCCTGTCGGCGGCGGTCCGCTGCTTCTTCAGCAACGTGCTGGAAGCAGTCGGAGCGGAGCCGGACGCGGCGTATCTGGACCTCGACCCGGCCCTCCGGGATGCGCTGAGCGTCGGACGGCCGATCGGATCCGCGGCAGCGACAGAGGGAACCTGACCGCGGAGGAACCATGCAATCGGCGACTGCCGGTTCGGCGGACCGGGTCGACGCTCGGCGGTCACGGGTCGTGGCGGGGTTCGTGGCTGACCAGTCCCACCGTGTTGCCTTCGCTGTCGCGGATGAATGCCATCCACTCGTCCGTTCCGGCCGGCCCCAGGCTGTCGTCAGTGTGACTGAAGATCACGTGCGGCTCCGCGACGACCTCCACCCGGAGTGCCCGCATCCGCTCGACCGTCGACACCACGTCGTCAACCTGCAGGTAGACGAGAGCGGATGCCGCGGCGCGCTCGAGCAGCAAGCGGGAGCGTCCCACGTTGAAGAAGAGCAGGCCGGGGGGATCGAAGCGCGCCGCGGGCGGACTGCCCAGCAGCACCTCGTAGAAAGCGGCGGCCCGGTCGAGGTCGTCGGCGTGCTGGGCAACCTGCAGGATTTCCATCGTGACCTCCGCGCCGGTATCAGCCGATCCGGATCATTTTCTTGTTGACGAACTCTTCCATCGCGAAACGACCCAGCTCCCGGCCGAAGCCGCTTCGTTTGACACCGCCGAAGGGGAGTTCGGCACCGTCGGCGCCGACGACGTTGACGAAGACCATTCCGGCTTCGATTCGGTCGGCGACCCGGAGCGCCTGGTCAGGGTCGGTGGTGAACAGGAACGACCCCAGGCCGAAGGGGGTGTCGTTGGCCTTGCCGATGGCGTCATCCTCCGAGTCGGCACGGAACACCATCGCGACCGGGCCGAAGAACTCCTCGTGGTAGGCGTCGTTGTCCGGGGTGACGTCGGTGAGCACCGTGGAGGGGAAGAAGGTGCCGTCCCGGTTGCCGTTCGACACGACGGTCGCGCCCTGGGCGACGGCCCGGTCGAGTTGCTCCTGCAGCCGGTCGGCGGCCGCAGCGGAGGACAGCGGGCCGAGCACGGTGTCGGCCGCGGTCGGGTCGCTGGGTGCCACCGCGGTGAGGGCGGCGGTGAACTTCTCGAGGAACGGCTCGTAGAGCTCGCCCTGCACGATGAAGCGCTTGGCGGCGTTGCAGGACTGGCCGCTGTTGTCGAGGCGGGCGGCGACGGCGGAGTCAACTGCCGCGTCGAGGTCGTCAGTGCTCAGCAGGATGAACGGGTCTGAACCGCCGAGCTCAAGGACGACCTTCTTCAGGTTGCGTCCGGCGACCTCGGCCACCGCAGCACCGGCCCGCTCCGAGCCGGTGAGCGAGACCCCCTGCACGCGACGGTCGGCGATGAGGGTCGCGACCTGGTCGTTGCTGGCATAGATGTTGACGTAGGCGCCGTCGGGGAAACCGGCATCCTGGAAGATCTGTGCGATCGCGGCAGCCGACTCCGGGCACTGCGACGCATGCTTGAGCACGATCGTGTTGCCGACGATGAGGTTCGGCCCCGCGAAACGGGCGACTTGATAGTAGGGGAAATTCCACGGCATGATGCCGAGCAGCACGCCGAGCGACTGGCGGCGGATCAGGGCCGAACCGTCGCCGGCGCGGAGTTCGATCGGCTCGTCCTTCAGGAATTCCTCGGCGTTCTCCGAGTAGTAGGCATAAATGTCCGCGCTGAAGTCGACCTCGGCGAGGGCCTGTTCGATGGGCTTGCCCATTTCCCGCACGATGATCCCTGCGAGCTCGTCGCGTCGTTCGGTGTGCAGTTCGCCGACCCGGCGGATCAGGGCAGCGCGCTCGCTGACGGTGGTTGATCGCGACCACGTCCGGTGAGCCGCATCCGCTGCCGCCACCGCGGCGTCGAGCTGCTCGTTCGACATCGTCGGATACGTGTCGACCGTTTCTCCGGTTGCCGGGTTGATCACTGCATACTCCGTCATCGGTTCCTCCTCCTCGGCGCGCGCCGTGCAACACCCGGGAAGGGTGGCGGCGGTGCATCCCTCCCGCCAGCCTAGAGGGAACTGCCTCTCGCAGGCCATGGCCCTGCCGTCAGACACTGCCCGGAGACGGCTAGTCTGGTCGCGGAAGTCGCCGAGGTGGTGGCGAGGGGAGAGCCGTGACAGGAGAAGCTTCGAGCAGGCGCGTCTCGTTCGTGGACGAGGTCTTCGACCTGGACGGCCTGCTCAGCGACGAGGAACGCGGTTGGCAGAGTAAGGCCCGCTCGTTCGCGACCGAGCGCATCCTGCCCACGATCGAGCAGGATTTCGAGAATCAGTACTTCCGGCGTGAGCTGGTTCCGGAGCTCGGCGCGGCAGGCTTCCTCGGCATGCACCTGACCGGGTATGGCTGTGCGGGGGCCGGCGCGGTGAGCTACGGCCTCGCCTGTCTCGAGCTCGAGGCGGCGGACAGCGGATGGCGCACCTTCGTCTCCGTGCAGGGGTCGCTCGCCATGACCGCGATCCACCGATTCGGCTCCGACGAGCAGAGGCAGCGCTGGCTTCCCGGGATGGCGTCCGGTTCCTGGGTCGGCTGCTTCGCGCTGACCGAACCGACCGGCGGCAGCGACCCGGCGGGCATGCTCACCACGGCCAGACGGGACGGCGATGACTGGGTCATCGACGGCGCCAAACGCTGGATCGGGCTGGCCAGCATCGCCGACGTCGCGGTGGTGTGGGCGCACACGGATGCCGGCGTGCGCGGTTTCCTGGTCCCGACGTCGACGACTGGTTTCGCCGCGACGCCGATTGATACGAAACTCTCCATGCGCGCCTCGATCCAGTGCGACATCCGCTTGGATGCGGTTCGCGTCCCGTACTCCGCGATGTTGCCCGGGGCGAGGGGCTTGTCGGGGCCGTTCAGCTGCCTGAACGAGGCGCGGTTCGGTATCGTCTGGGGCGCGATGGGCGCGGCACGCTCCTGCCTGGACGCAGCAATCGGTCGCGCCCGCGCCCGCGAGGTCTTCGGCAAGCCGATCGGGGCGACCCAGCTGATCCAGGCCAAGCTCGCCGACATGCTGGTCGAATACGAGAAGGGCGTGCTGCTGGCACTGCACCTCGGCCGGCTGAAGGAGCGCGGCGCCCTCACCCCGGCTCAGATCAGCGTCGGCAAGCTCAACAGTGTGCGCGAGGCACTGCGGATCGCAAGCGAGGCGCGGGCGATCCTCGGCGGTGACGGTGTCACCAGCGAATTCCCGGTGATGCGGCACCTGGCGAATCTCGAGTCGGTGCGCACCTACGAGGGCACCGACGAGATCCACCAGCTCATCCTGGGCCGGGCCCTCACCGGCCTGAACGCGTTCGCCTGAGGCGCCACCGTCTCCGGGGGCGCGGGCGACCCTGCAGGAGATACCGACCCGCGCGGCAGGCCGGCCACATTCCTTCGCCTTGTGGCGACAGGGTGCGCAGGCGCACAATGACACTTCAATGACCGGCCCTGTCTCCGCGTCGTGGTCACGCATCCGGTCTCGAACAAGCGAGGTGCGTAATGGCAAGTGGAGCCGACGAATCCGGCGATGACATGGTGGTTGGGCGCACCAATGTGAGCGAGGAGCGAACCCTTCTCCTCGCCAGCAACGGCGACAACGCCCCCGACGGTTACGGCGAGGATTTCGTGCTCAACGTGTCGACGAAGGACGACAAGGTGTTGGTGTCGTCGTCACACGGCGTGGACGCGATTCACGCCAAGGGCACAGTCGCGTTCCCGACCGGCGGCGCGATCGGGACCATCCCGGCCGGCAACGGCGTCATCGCGCAGGGGATCAACGGCGCTGTCGGCTATGTGCACGAGGTCGCCCGTGACAAGAACCTGGAGAATTCCGTCGGCGCCGGCGTGCTCGGCGTCGGGGGTGCCGGGGCCGCCGGCGTGTTCGGCACCGGGCAGAACGGCGTGGTCGGGTATGAGCAGGCGACCCCACGCGACGTCGCCTTCGAGACCGCCCAGCGGGCCGGAGTGCTCGGCCGCGGCGAGACCGGGGTCAGCGGAGACGGCGCGAACGGGCCCGGAGTCTTCGGCCGCGGCCTTCCCGGCGTCCAGGGGCTCTCCGCCGGCGGCCCAGGCCTGCTGGGGGAGGGCCAGACGGGCGTGATCGCAACCGGCAACGACGGACCCGGAGTGATCGCATCCTCACCCGCGGAGCAGGGAGCCGTGCTGGAATCGAAGCGGATGGCCCAGCTCTGGCTGGTGCCGCTCCGCATCCAAAGCCCGCTGGATCTCCCGCGGTCGAACGCCGGGGAGCTGTTGACCACGATCTGGGCCGACAAGGAGCAGCGCGGCAAGGAGATCACCAGCCTGTGGTTCTGCACGGTGGGTGGCGACCCGACGCAGGCGAACTGGGTGAAGCTCGCCTAGATCCTCGAGCGCCGCCGGCGCTGGCAGGGGCCCGCGCGCAATGAACGCCGCTACGCGCGCTGAACTGCACGCGCGCGGGGGCGTTCAACCCGCGCTCCAGCATTCGGTGAATGGATGTCGTGGCGTTTCGACCTGCGCAGCGGCATCCAGCACGCGCACCTCCTCAACAGGTCCCGCAATCGCAGCGTTGTCCACTGAAACCTCAGTCTCCTCCTCGCTGAAGCTCAAGACGGCGCACATTTGACGGATGGATCCAGAAATCAACGCAGGGGCTTGGGCATCGGCCGCGCATGGGCCCGCTGTTGCAGCACCGCCTCGGGGCCCGGCCGACGTCCTGATCTTTTCGAAGGATGTGAGTGGCGCCTTCGGAGCAGACATGCGCCCCAGGCGGCTCGTCGATCGCGGGATCCTGCATCGGCTCAATCGGGGCCAGTACGTTGCCCAGCGCGAATGGGAGCTCCTCAGCAAGGACCAGCGTTATCAGGTGCGAGTGCTGGCCGCGGCAACCTCCCGCACGGCGCCACCGCCGCTGAGTCATGAGTCGGCCGCCGTCATGTGGGGATTCCCGGTGCTCGGCGCGTGGCCGCTTGAGGTGCATTTTCTGAGCGGACGTACGTCAGGAGGGCGCTCATACAGCGGGATCCGGATTCACGCCGTGGGATTCGATGCCCGCGATGTTGTGATGCGCGACGGCGTGCTTGTCACCACCGTTGAGCGTACTGTCGTCGACCTCGCTGCGCGCCTGGACGTGAAGTCAGCTGTAGCCGTGATCGACCGCTCCCTCGCGGTAGATCGATTCGGCCGGGTCCCGCCCCTGACGAAGAAGGTCAAGCTACGCGAGACGTTAGAGCGTATGCTGCCATTCCGGGGATCCGTCAGGGCTCGGGCCCTCATCGAGTTCGGCACGGAGCTCTCGGGTTCGACCGGGGAATCGTGCAGCAGAGTCGACATCGCACTGAACGGGTTCCCCGACCCGGTTTTACAGCAGACATTCGTGATCGACGGCACGAGCTACGACACTGATTTCTTCTGGAGGGAATTCGATTCTGTTGGTGAGTGTGATGGCGATTCCAAGTATTTTGACCCTGCGATTTTGAGGGGACGGACCACCGCCCAAGTGGTGAAAGCCGAAAAGGACAGGGAAGACGCGATTCGGCGGAAGGTTGCTGCCTTCGCACGCTGGAACAGCGCAATCGCGATGAGCCAGTATCGGTTACGCGACCGATTGGTCGAGCTCGGGCTCCCGCCTGGACGTCCAAGACTGCAACTGGCGACACGGTGAGGTCACTTGCTCGCGCGCGGGTTCAACGCCGTTACGCGCGGTGAATTCGTCCCGCGCAACGGCGTTCGTCCCGCGCGTAGTGAATTCGATGACGGATGCACCGGCCGTTCAACGCGCGCAACGGCGTTCGTGCCGCGCGTGCCCTCCGTCGTGCCGGCCCAGCGTGGCTCAGCGCGGCGCGTGCGCCTCGAGGAACTGGAACACCTCGGTCTCGTCCACACCCGGGAAAGTCCCCGTCGGCAGCGCCGCCAGCAGGCTGGTGGGGGTGCGGGCGGCAGGCCAGGCCTGTCCTGACCAGCGCTCGAACAGTTCATCAGGTGCGCGGCGGCAGCAGGACTCGTCCGGACAGCGCGACACCGCCCGGTTCACAGTCTCGCGCCCGCGGAACCACTTCACGTGCACGAACGGCACGCCGACACTCACCGAGTAGTCGCCCTCCTTTGCCTTTTCAATGCGGGAGGTGCACCAGAAGGTACCGGAAGAGGTGTCGGTGTACTGGTACCAGGGGCTGAACCGGTCTTCGACGTCGAACACGGTCCGCGCCGTCCAGCTGCGGCACACCGTGGTGCCCTCGACCGCCCCGAGGGCGTCGCTCGGGAACCGCACGGAGTCGTTCTCGTACGCCTTGATGATGGTGCCCGATTCGTGCACCTTCATGAAGTGCACCGGGATGCCGAGCCGGGCGGTGGCGAGGTTGGTGAACCGGTGGGCGGCGGTCTCGTACGACACCGCGAACGCGTCCCGCAGGTCCTCCATCGAGATGCGGCGCAGGTTCTTGGCTTCGGTGAGAAGTTTCACGGTATCCCGCTCGGGCAGCAGGATCGCCGCGGTCAGGTAGTTGGTCTCGACTCGCTGGCGCAGAAAATCCGCATAACTTCTCGGCTCATCGTGCCCGCACAGGTGGCTGGCGAAAGCCTGCAGGATCGGTGACCGCGAGTCGTGGGATGCCGACTGCTCGGTCGGCAGATAGATCCGGCGGTTGCGTTTGTCGGTCACCGACCGCGTCGAATGCGGCAGGTCGCCCACATAGTGCAGTGAGTAGCCGAGGTGCGTCGCCATGTCCGCAACCACCTGGTGCGACACCGGTCCGCCGGTGTGCCCGACGGCGCCGAGAAGCTCGAGCGCCTGCTTCTCCAGCTCAGGAAAGTAGTTGTCGCGGCTGCGCATCTCCTTGCGGAGTTCGGCGTTGGCGCGCCGGGCCTCCTCGGGCGTTGCCGCCCGCTCCCTGTTCAGGCGCTCGATCTCGTTGTGCAGCGCCAGGATCGTGCGCAGCGTTTCGTCGTTCTGGCCCTTGCTGACCCGCGTCGCCGGTAGTCCGAGCGCGGTGAACACCGGCCCGTGCTGGGCTCGTTCCACGGCGATCTCGAGGGCATCGCGCTCTGACGGGGGTTCGGCGCTCATCAGGTCATCGACCGTGGCACCCAGTGCGGCAGCCATGAGCCGGAGCATGGCGAGGCTCGGTTCCCGCTTGCCGTTTTCGATGGTCGACACCTGCGATGGTGCCCGGCCAACGGCTGCGGCGAGGCGCTCGAGGGTCATCCCTCGCTCACGACGCAGCAAGCGGATGCGACGCCCCAGCGTGAGCGCGTCGAGTCCGTCGTGCTCGGTGGTGGCGGAAGCGGCCGGAGCGCGGGACGGCCGACGGGTGGGCGGATCGACGATGACCATGTCTCATGCTCACACGGGCCGAATGTTCTGACAAACAGAAGAACACCGCTTCTTCTGTCGATGGACCTGGTCTGGGCCGGCTGCGGTGGCCACACAGTTGGTGCACGGCCCCACCACGGCTGCACCACTGCCGCATCCCAGGCCCACCATCGACCCCCGTGGCGTCCCCTGGTCCCCGCACAGCCCCGCAGAACAGCCCCGCACCACCCCCAGCACGTCACCGACAGGAGCAAACCATGACCGACCACACGCCCAGCGCATCGCCCCGCATCCCTGCCTCCCGCCCCGGCGACCAGACCCAGACCGCCGCCGAACTCGCACTCGAGTGGGCTGCCGACCCGCGCTGGGACGGCATCCGTCGTGACTACACGGCAGAGGATGTCATCGCCCTACGCGGCTCGGTGCGGGAGGAACGCACCCTGGCCAGGCGAGGCGCCGAGAAACTGTGGGAGCTCGTCAACCAGAACGGCACCGCGGAGAATCCGGAATGGGTCTCGGCCCTCGGCGCCCTCACCGGCAACCAGGCGGTGCAGCAGGTGCGCGCCGGCTTGAAGGCGATCTACCTGTCCGGCTGGCAGGTCGCCGCCGACGCGAACCTGTCCGGCCAGACGTATCCGGACCAGTCGCTCTACCCGGCGAACTCGGTTCCGGCCGTCGTGCGCCGGATCAACAACGCGCTCCTGCGCGCCGACCAGATCGAGAGCAGCGAGGCATGGGTCTCGACCCCTCGACAAGCTCAGGACGGCGCGGGCTCGACCACCGATGGCTCGACCACCGATGGCTCGACCACCGATCGCTCGACCACCGCTGGCTCGACCACTGAACCCCGCGACTGGCTCGCCCCGATCGTCGCCGACGCGGAGGCCGGCTTCGGTGGCCCGCTCAACGCGTACGAGCTGATGCACTCGATGATCGAGGCGGGCGCTGCCGGCGTGCACTGGGAGGACCAGCTCGCCAGTGAGAAGAAGTGCGGCCACATGGGCGGCAAGGTGCTGGTGCCCACGGCACAGCACATCCGCACCCTCAACGCGGCCCGGCTGGCAGCGGATGTCGCCGGAGTTCCGACGGTCGTCATCGCCCGCACTGACTCCCTGGCTGCAACGCTTATCACCAGCGACATCGACCCCCGTGACCAGGGGTTCCTCACCGGCGACCGCACGGCAGAGGGCTTCTATGACACCCGCAACGGCATCGATGTCGTCATCGCCCGCGGCCTGGCCTATGCGCCGTACGCCGACCTGATCTGGGTGGAGAGTAGTGAGCCGGACCTCGAGCTCGCGCAGCGATTCGCCGCGGCGATCCACGCCGAATTCCCCGGCAAGAAGCTCGCCTACAACTGCTCGCCGTCGTTCAACTGGAAATCCCACCTCGACGACGCGCAGATCGCAGCCTTCCAGCGGGAGCTCGCGAAGGCCGGTTACACGTTCCAATTCATCACGCTGGCCGGTTTCCATGCGCTCAACCACTCGATGTTCACGCTCGCGGCGGACTACGCCGAGCGCCAGATGAGCGCCTACGTCGACCTGCAGGAAGCCGAGTTCGCAGCCGAGAGCGCCGGTTACACCGCGACCCGCCACCAGCGGGAGGTCGGCACCGGCTACTTCGACCGGATCGCCACCGCGCTGAACCCGACCAGCGCCACCCTCGCCCTCGCCGGATCCACCGAGGCCGAACAGTTCTAACCCACCTCACCGACACATTCTTCGAAGGAGATACGACCATGAACACCACACCAACGGCAACTCTGGATCGCCGGGTCTCGACAGGCTCGACCACCGGGACAGGCTCGACCGCCGCCACCGGGAACGGAAGCTTCGCCACCATCCGTCCGCACCTGGAGGTCACCGGCCCGATCGGCGACCGGTACGACGAGATCCTCACTCCCGACGCCCTCCAGTTCCTGGCCGACCTGCATGAGCGGTTCGCCGGCATCCGTCATGACCTGCTCGCCGCCCGCCTCCGTACCCGGGTCGACGCCGCGAACGGCCGGGACCCGAAATTCCTGCCCGAGACCGAGCACATCCGGCGCGACCCGGAGTGGCGGGTCGCCGGCGCCGGGCCGGGGCTCGAAGACCGGCGAGTGGAGATCACCGGCCCAACGGACCGGAAGATGGCCATCAACGCACTCAACTCGGGCGCCCGGGTGTGGCTGGCCGACCAGGAGGACGCCACCAGCCCCACCTGGCCGAACGTGATCGAGGGCCAGCTCACCCTGCTCGACGCGATCCGCGGTGACCTGCGCTTCACCAGCCCGGAGGGAAAGCAGTACCGGGTGACGGATGCCGCGGCCACGCCGACAATCGTCCTGCGTCCTCGGGGTCTGCACCTGGTCGAGAAGCACATCTCCTTCGTGGACCGCGCAGGCCGGGCAATGGCGGCCTCCGGGAGCCTGATCGACTTCGGACTGTACTTCTTCCACAACGCGCACCGGTTGATCGAGCAGGGCAGTGGGCCGTACTTCTACCTGCCGAAGCTCGAAGGCCACCGCGAAGCGCGCCTCTGGAACGAGATCTTCACCTTTGCCGAGCAGTGCCTGAACATCGCACATGGCACCATCCGCTCGACCGTGCTGATCGAGACGATCCAGGCCGCGTTCGAGATGGAGGAGATCCTCTACGAGCTGCGCGACCATTGCGCCGGGCTCAACGCCGGCCGCTGGGACTACATCTTCAGCATCATCAAGACCTTCCGTGCTCGTGGCGCCCGGTTCGTGTTCCCCGATCGCACCCAGATCACCATGACCGTGCCGTTCATGCGCGCGTACACGGAGCTGCTGGTGGCCACCTGCCACCGTCGCGGCGCACATGCGATCGGCGGCATGAGCGCCTTCATCCCGAACCGGCGCGACCCGGTTGTCACAGCGCTGGCGCTGGAACGCGTCTCAGCCGACAAGCGCAGGGAGGCCGGCGACGGCTTCGACGGCACCTGGGTCGCTCACCCCGACCTGATCCCCACCGCGCAGGCCGAGTTCGACCGGGTATTCGGCGACCAGCCGAACCAGCTGGAGCGCACCCGGGATGAGGTGGAGGTGACGAAAGCGCAGCTGCTCGACATCGCATCCATCGGCGGCACCATCACCGAGGCGGGAGTGCGGGACAACATCCGGATCGGCATCCGCTACATCGAGTCCTGGCTTCGGGGTGCGGGCGCCGCAGCGATCGACAACCTGATGGAGGACGCCGCGACCGCGGAGATCTCCCGCTCACAGGTGTGGCAGTGGATCCACAACAACTCCGTCACCGCCGAGGGCACGCGCATCGACGAGGCCTGGGCTGACCAGGCGCTGGCCGATGTGGTCTCGTCGATCGAGCGCACGCCCGGCGACCGGTTCGACGATGCGCTCGCCGTGTTCCGTGCCTCGGCGCTGGAGCCGGAGTTCCCGACGTTCCTCACCGTGGGGGCTTACGCCCGCTTCTTCTGAGGCTCGTGCCGCGCCGGGCTGGCAGTTCCACGAATGTGGGACGACTCCCAGCCCGGTGGCGCGTGCGAGGAGTTCACCGGTCGTAATATTGGCGCATGACCGTCACGATCCGCCAGGCGCAGCCAACGGATGCCGCCGCGCTGGCCAGCCTGGCCGCCGCCACATTCGCCCTGGCCTGTCCGCCCGGCACGTCGCCGGAGGCGATCAACGACTTCATCCGGAACAACCTGAGCGAAGCCTGCTTCGAGCGCTATCTCGTCGACCCGGACCGGGACATCCGCCTGGCCCTGAACGACGACGTCGCCGCCGGTTACACCATGCTCGTCTACGGCGAGCCGCACGACGCGGATGTCGCCGCGGCGATCACCCGCCGGCCGACGGTGGAGCTCAGCAAGGTCTACGTGCTCGGCGAACACCACGGTGCCGGCGTCGCGGCTCCGCTGATCGCGGCCACCATCGATGCCGCGCGCGCGCGGAACGTGGCCGGGGTCTGGCTGGGGGTGAACCAGCGGAACGCCAGGGCCAGCCGGTTCTACGCCAAGAGCGGATTCGAGGTCGTCGGGGAGAAGACGTTCATGGTCGGCCCCGAGCTCCACCACGACTACGTGATGGAGCAGGTCTTCTAACCTTCCGCCACCCGGAGCACGATCTTGCCGCGGGTGTGGCCCTCCTCGAGCAGGCGGTGCGCCTCGGCGCCCTCGGCCAGGTCGAACACCCGGTCAACGTGCACCCGCACGCGCCCGTCCTCGATCAGGGCGGTGATCTGGTCAAGCACCCGGGCGTCGCCGGGCACCTTGTAGCCGGTGGCGCGGATGCCCGCCGCTACCGCCTCCTCCATCATGGTCGGCCAGCTTCCGGTGGGCGCGTTCACCAGGATGCCGCCGGGGCGGACCACGCCGAGTGAGCGGGTCCCGGTGTCGTCGTGCACGTTCCCGATCAGGTCGATCACGGCGTCGAGCCCCGAAACCTCGTCCTCGAAGCGCGCCCTGGTGTAGTCGATGACGGCGTCGGCGCCCAGCTCGCGCAGGAACTCGAGGTTGCGGGTCGAGCCGGTGGCGGTGACATGCGCCCCGGCGACGTGGGCGAACTGCACCGCGAAGTGGCCGACGCCCCCGCTGCCGGCGTGCACCAGCATCCGCTGCCCGGGCGCCGCGCCGGCCAGCTGCACCATGCCCCACGCGGTCATCGCGGCCAGGGGCACCGCCGCGGCTTCGATATGCGTGAGGTTGGCGGGTTTCCGGGCGACGCTCAAACTCGACACCGGCAGATAGTCGGCGTAGCTGCCCGTCGTGCGCGGCACCCGGCCCATTCCGTACACCTCGTCGCCCGGCTGCAGCGGGAACGCCTCGTACGGCGCCTTCACCACGACGCCGCTGAAGTCGTTGCCGAGTACCGCCGGCCAGCTGCTGATCGCCGCTGACGAGCCACGGCCGGCCCTGGTCTTGGCGTCGATCGGGTTGATGCCGGCCGCGACCACCCGCACCACCACTTCGTCCACCACGGCCACCGGCGAGGGCACCTCGGCCAGGTGGAGTTCTGCCGGTTCCCCGGTGCGGTCGATGACGAGCGCGCGCATAACGGTCGGGATCTCGAGTGGGTCTGCCATACCTTCATTCTGGGCCATGTGCACGTCGCACCGCAGTGCACAGCAGAGGACCGCCGAGGTGGGAGAAGACCGGGTCAGACCCCGCGGTACGCCGGCGCGTAGATGTCCTCGGGCGGATGCTCCGCCTCGCGTTGGCGCTGCCGGGCCAGGATTTCAAGCAGCTGGTCTGCGAAACCGACCAGGATGGCGATCTGGTCCTCGTCGCGGTCGACCCACCGGCACTCGGGTTCCCGGCTGACCGGCACGAAGTCCAGGTGCTGTTCCCAGACCACGAGCGTGCGGTCGGCGCCCAGCACATACTGCTGCCACCACACCTGGCGCAGATAGGAGCGCGGGATGCTGCGCCACGGCTTGCTGGTGGTCTTGATCTCGGCCAGCTGGAGCTCGCCGGACGCGCTGACGACCACACCGTCGGGAGTCGCCAGATGGCGCGGCTGGCCGTGGGCGTGGTAGAGGTTGGTGCTCGGTTCAATGCCGTAGCGGTCCAGCACCCAGGCCGCGATCTCCGGTTCGCGGGCACGACCATGGTCAGTGAACGGGTTGCCGCTGAATCCGGTGCCGTGGATCTTGTCGTACGCGGCATTGTGCACCGACTTCGCGGTGGCCAGTTTGGCGACATCCGTTGCGGTGATGCCGCGACTTCGCGCCCGCAGCCATCCGACCCGGTCGGTGGAATCGGCGACGATCCGCAGGGTGTGCGGTGCCGGTCGTGGCGGCGGGGGCAGGGCCGGTGACGGATGCTCGTCCAGGTCGAACAGGGAGAGCATGGTGTCGGTCACCCCTCTATTGTCGCCCCTCGGCGGGAGACGGGGCGCAAGCGGATCGGTGTCGTGCGGCATCCACCGACAGCAACGGCATCCGCCGACGGCAACGGCATCCGCTAGCGTGAGGGTCATGTCAGGGAAGCCGGCGCGGTCAAGGGCGAACGGTGGCGAGGCTGAGGCCGGCGCGGTGGATGTCAGCACTGACGACCGCGGGGTCGCCGCGCGACTGTTCGCCATCCTCGACGCGTTCACCGCGCCCACGCCGGCGGCCTCACTCACCCTGAGCGCAATCGCCGAACGCGCCCGCCTGCCGCTGTCGACCACGCACCGCCTGGTCGGCGAATGGGTGGCCTGGGGCGGCCTCGCGCGGCAGGACGATGGTCGTTACACGCTCGGGATGCGGCTCTGGGAGGTGGGCGTGCAGACTCCCAGCGCCCGCAATCTCCGCACCATCGCGCTGCCCTACCTGGAGGACCTCTACGAGACCACCCGCGAGCATGTGCACCTGGCCATCCTCGACGGCACAGACGCCCTCTACGTCGAGAAGCTCTCCGGGCACCACGCGGTCCGCGTGATCTCCCGGGTGGGTGGCCGGCTCCCCCTGCACTCCACCGGCGTGGGGCTGGTGCTGCTCGCATACGCCCCGACCGACGTGATCCAGGCGTACCTGGACGAACCCTTGCAGAAGTTCCTGCCGCAGACGGTGACCTCGTCCGACGAACTCCGGAAGCGCCTCGCCGTCATCCGGGCGCAGGGGATCGCGGTGATGTCCGAGGAGATGACGGCGGGGTCAAGTTCCCTGGCCGCGCCGATCAGGGACCGGACGGGCCAGGTCGTCGCCGCCGTGTCGATCGTGACCCGCACCGACCACAACCCGAGCCCGCAACCCGACCCGGGGCAGGAGCAGGCGGTGCGCCTGGCCGCCCACGGCATCAGCCGGGCGCTCGGCTACCGCCGCTCCGCCCCCTGACCAACGCCAGCTCCCGGGGGTTTCCACTCAGTGGAAACCCCCGACGGTGGCGCACCGGGGCCAGCCAGAATAAGGCAACCCCACGCCGACGTTGCCAGGAAAATGGTCGCACCGTGTCACATGAAACCACCCGAGTCGCCATCATCGGCGCCGGCCCGGCCGGCCTGCTCCTCAGCTGGGCGCTCCGCGACTCCGGGATCGACTCGATCGTGGTCGAGAATCGCTCGCAGGACTACGTCCTGGCCCGCATACGCGCCGGCGTGCTCGAGCAGGGTTCTGTCGAGACCCTGACCCGGCTGGGCCTCGGCGCCCGCATCAGGAGCGAGGGCATGGTGCACAACGGCATCTACCTGCAGGCCGCCGGCGAGCGGCACAACGTGAACTTCCATGACCTGATCGGCCGCACCGTCACCGTGTACGGCCAGCAGGAGGTCGTGAAAGACCTGGTCGCCGCGCACAGCGACGCCGGTTCCACCATCTACTACGAAGCAGCGGATGTCGCAGTGCACGACCTCGAATCCGCCCGGCCGCGCGTCACGTTCGGCCACGCCGGCGAGCCGCACGAGATCACGGCGGACTTCATCGTCGGCGCCGACGGATTCCACGGCGTCTGCCGCGCGTCGATTCCCGACCGCGACATCACCCTCTACGCCCATAGCTACCCGTTCGCCTGGCTCGGAATCCTGGCGGACGTTGCGCCGTCCACAGACGAATTGATCTATTCCCTGCACGACGACGGCTTCGCGATGCACTCGATGCGCTCGCACACCGTCTCCCGGCTGTACCTGCAGGTGGACCCCGCAGAGGACATCGCGAACTGGTCGGACGACCGCATTTGGGACGCGCTGCAGACCCGGCTCGGCGTGCCCGGCTGGACCCTGCATGAAGGCACAATCACCGAGAAATCCATCACCCCGATGCGCAGTTTCGTCGCTTCCCGCCTCGACTACCACAGCCTGTTCCTGGTCGGCGATGCCGGCCATATCGTGCCGCCCACAGGCGCCAAGGGACTGAACTCGGCGATCTCCGACGTGACCATGCTCGCCGCCGGGCTGATCGACCACTACGCCGGCGACGACGCGACACTCGGCCGCTACGGGGAGGCCGCGCTCGCCCGGCAGTGGAAGGTGCAGCAGTTCTCGCAGTGGATGACTGAGTTGCTGCACCGGCATCCCGGCGACCTGCAGTCGAACGAATTCGACTACCGCAGCCAGCTCGGCCGGATCGACTACGTCACCCACTCCCTCCACGCCCAACGGATGCTCGCTGAGCAGTACACCGGCTTTCCGCTCTGACCCCCACCGAGAGAAGCACGATCATGACGACGCTGTCCTCCCAGGACGAGATCACTGCCGAGATCCTCGCGACCGAAGCGGATGCCCGCAGCACGGTCGAGGAAGGCGGTGCGCCTGAGCTGCATCCCCGCCGCGACTATGCGCCGTACCGCAGCTCGATACTGCGCCACCCCACCCACCAACTGGTCCGGGCCGACCCGGAAGAGATCGAGCGGACGAGCCCGGCGTACGGGCACACCGATGTCGGCATCCTCGAGAGCGACCTCACCATCGCCCACTCGGGGGAGCCGATCGGCGAGCGCATCACCGTCAGCGGGCGGGTGCTCGACGGTGAGGGCCGTCCGGTGTGCAACCAGCTGATCGAGGTGTGGCAGGCGAACGCCGCCGGCCGCTACGTGCACAAGCGAGACCAGCACCCCGCCCCGCTCGACCCGAACTTCACCGGCGTCGGCCGCGCCATCACCGGCGACAACGGCGAGTACCGGTTCCAGACGATCAAGCCCGGGCCGTACCCGTGGCGGAACCACGTCAACGCGTGGCGACCCGCCCACATCCACTTCTCGCTCTTCGGCACCGCGTTCACCCAGCGCCTGGTCACCCAGATGTACTTCCCCGGCGACCCGCTGTTCGCGCTCGACCCGATCTACCAGTCGATCACCGACCCCGACGCCCGGGCCCGCCTCATCGGTCGGTACGACCACGATCTGAGTGTGCCGGAATACTCGCTCGGCTACCGCTGGGATATTGTTCTGACCGGTCCCAAGTCCACCTGGATGGAAAGCGAGGAAGCCCATGACTGACGCGACATTCCGGCAGACGCCGTCCCAGACGGTGGGACCGTTCTTCGGCTACGCGCTGCCCTACGAGAAGGGCGCCGAGCTGGTTCCCGGGCACCACACGAACGCCATCCGCTTCCACGGCACCGTGCTCGACGGCGCCGGCGAGCCGGTGCCCGATGCGCTGGTCGAGATCTGGCAGGCCGACGAGAGCGGCGTCATCAGCCGCGCACAGAACAGCCTGGAGCGAGACGGTTACACGTTCACGGGTTTCGGCCGCGCTGAAACGACGCTGGCCGGAGACTTCACGTTCACGACCGTCAAGCCCGGCCCGGCCTCCCCGGGCGCCGCACCGTACATCCTGGTCACGGTGTTCGCCCGCGGCCTCACCCACCACCTGTTCACCCGGGCCTACTTCCCCGAGAACGGCGAGGCCAACGACAGCGACACCGTGCTGGCCATCGTTCCCGCCGACCGCCGGGAAACCCTGATCAGCGTGGCGGACGGGGACGCGTCGTACCGGTTCGACATCCGCTTGCAGGGCGAGAACGAGACAGTCTTCCTGGATTTCGATGTCTGAACAGGATGTCGGATTACTGAACCCGCTCGGGCAGGGCACCCGTGAGGCCGAACTCACCAGCGACGCCGCCTGGCTGCAAGCGCTCGTCGACGCGGAACTGGCGCTCACCCGCGCACTCATCGACGCCGGGCTGGTTCCCGACTGGATGAGCGGCGTCTGCGACGAACTGGCGGCTGCCGCCCTCGACGTGGTAGCCATCGCCGCCGCCGGCCGCGGTGGCGGCAACCCGGTCATCCCCCTCGTCAGGCATCTGGGCCGTGCGGCCGACGCAGTGCGCGCCGGAGCGTCCGACCACATCCACGTCGGCGTCACGAGCCAGGACGTGCTCGACACCGCCGCCATGCTCATCGCAAGCCGGGTGACCGCGGACGTCCGCGCCCAGTTCGCGGCACTCGCGACGACCCTGTCGGCCCTTGCCGACCGGCACCGCACCACGGTCATGGCCGGTCGAACGCTCGGGCAGCAGGCCTCGCCCACCAGCTTCGGTTTCGTCGTTGCCGGCTGGCTTGACGCCGCCGTCACCGTACTGCAGGGCCTGGACCGGGTGCGGGGCAGCCTTCCCGTGCAGTTCGGCGGCGCCGTCGGAAACCTGTCGGTGTTGACCGAGATCGCCGGTGCCCGGCGAGCGGATGCCGCTGCCGCCGTCGACCGGGCGCGTGCCCGGTTCGCGGAGCGGCTCGGCCTGTGCGATCCGGTCGTGAGCTGGCATACCAACCGGGTGGTCATCACCGACCTCGCCTCCGCGCTGGCCGCCGCAGTCGGGGTGGCCGGACGGTTCGCGCTGGACGTCTCGGTGCTCTCCCGCACCGAGGTCGCCGAAGTCTCTGAACGGCTCGGCCACGGCGAGGGCGGCTCGAGTGCGATGCCGCACAAGCGCAACCCGGTGACCGCAGTGCTCGTCGTCGCTGCGGCTCGGCAGGCCCCCGGGCTCATCGCAACCCTCTACGGAAGCCTTCTCGCCGAAGACCAGCGCCCGAGCGGCGCCTGGCACGCCGAGTGGCAGCCCCTGCGCGACCTCGAACGGCTGGCGATCGGCGCCAGTTCCGGGGCGGCATCGCTCGCCGAGCGGCTCGACGTCGACTCCGAGCGGATGCGCGCCAACCTCGACCTCACCGACGGCCTGGTCTTCAGCGAACGGGTGACGACATTGCTCGCCGAGGCGCTCGGCAAGTCCCGGGCATTCGACCTGGTCACCCGCGCCTCCCAGGAGGCAGCGGCCACCAATCGGCCACTGCAAGTGGTGCTCTCCGGCGCACTCGCCACCGACGGCACCGGCGACGAACTGCGCCGCACGGTATGGGCGGCGTTCGACTACTCCGGCGACCTCGGCCAGTCCGATGCCGCCATCGACCGGGTGCTGGCCCGTTTCGCGCAGCTCCCGGACCCCGCTGCGCCCTCACCCGGCGTTGCGCCCTCAGAATCGGAGGCCTCATGAGCAAGCCCACCATTCGGTGCACAGTGACACCGGTTCGAAGCGGAGCGCCCGACGCGCAGCTGATCGTGCTCGGCCCGTCGCTCGGCACCACGACCGCCCTCTGGGAGGGCGCGGTTGCCGCCCTCTCCGAGCAGCACCGGGTGCTCTGCTTCGACCTGCCGGGTCACGGCTACAGCCCCGCAGCGGCAGAGCCGTTCACCGTCGCCGAACTCGCGGCATCCGTTCTCGATGTTGTCGACTCGATCGGCGGCGGCTCATTCCACTACGCCGGAATTTCGCTCGGTGGGGCCATCGGGCTGGCACTCGCGGTGAACCACCCGGAGCGCCTGCAAAGCCTGGCCGTGATCTGCTCGGCCGCGAAGATCGGCACGGACGAGAGCTGGCGGGAGCGCGCAGCGCAGGTTCGTGCCAGCGGCACTCCCTCCCTGGTGCGCAGCAGCTCAGAGCGATGGTTCGCACCCGGGTTCCTGGAGCGGAACCCGTCGGCAGGATCGTCGTCCCTGGAGACGCTGATGGAGGTCGACGACGAATCGTACGCGCGGTGCTGCGAGGCGCTCGCCGGCTTCGACCTGCGGGAGGCCGTTTCCGGCATCGGCACGCCGACCCTGTGCGTGTCGGGGGAGTTCGATGTCGCCACCCCGACCGCGCTTGTGCAGGAACTCGCCGACGCGGTTCCCGGGGCACGGTTGGTGACGATCCCCGGGGTTGCGCACCTTCCCGCCTATGAGGCACCGGATGTTGTGGCCTCCCTGGTCATGGCGCACATCCAGGCCGTTGAAGGGGGCACCGTCGATGTCGGCACCGTCGAAGGCAGTACCGCCCCGCAGCATGACCCGCTTGGCGGCGGCGCGGCCCGAGCCACGACTCCCACCTCGCCCACCGCGGCAGAGACGTACACGGCGGGAATGCGCGTGCGGCGGGCGGTGCTCGGCGACGCTCATGTGGACCGGGCTACCGCGGCGATCACCCCCGAAACCGCTGACTTCCAGGACTTCATCACCCGGTATGCGTGGGGGGAGATCTGGACCAGGCCCGGCCTTGACCGGCGCACCCGCAGCTTCCTCACGATCGCATCGCTGGTCACCGGTGGGCACGAGCACGAACTCGCGATGCACGTGCGCGCCGCGCTGACGAACGGGCTCACCCGAGCCGAGATCAGCGAAGCGATCATGCACACCGCGATCTACGCCGGGGTTCCGGCGGCCAATTCAGCACTCGGCGTGGCACGCGATACCTTTGCAGTGATGGACTCCGCAGCGGATGCCGCGGCGAGTTCTGACCTCATCTCCTGACTCTTGACCTCTGATCCAACGAAGGACAGCCCCATGGATAAGACGTACTCCTCCGCGGCCGCAGCCGTGGCCGACATTCCCGATGGTGCCTCGCTGGCAGTGGGCGGCTTTGGGTTGGTCGGCGTACCGATCGTGCTGATCAGGGCTCTTCTGGCCCAGGGAACCACCGACCTCCGTGTCGCGTCGAACAACTGCGGCGTGGACGGCTGGGGTCTCGGTGAGCTGCTCGCCGCCGGTCGGATCAGCCGGGTGATCGCCTCCTACATCGGCGAGAACAAGGACTTCGCCCGCCGGTACCTCGGCGGCGAGCTTGAAGTGGAACTCACGCCGCAGGGCACCCTCGCCGAGCGGCTGCGCGCCGGCGGCACCGGGATCCCCGCGTTCTTCACCGCCAGCGGGGTGGGCACCATGGTCGCCGACGGCGGTCTGCCCTGGCGCTACGGGCCTGACGGTGAGGTGACCGTGAAGTCCCCGCCCAAGGAGACCCGCACCCTCACCACGTTCGGCAAGGAGACCGAGTACGTGCTCGAGGAGGCGATCGTCACAGACTTCGCCCTGGTGCGCGCGGCCAAGGGAGACCGGCACGGCAACCTCGTGTTCGAGAAGTCCGCCCGCAATTTCAACCCGCCGGCGGGCATGGCCGGTCGGATCACGATCGCTGAGGTCGACGAACTGGTCGAGCCCGGTGAGATCGACCCGGACCAGGTTCACCTGGCCGGCATCTACGTGGACCGGATCATCCAGCTCACCCCCGACGAGGCGTCAGACCTGCCGATCGAGAAGGTGACCACCCGGGCGAAACCCGGTGGGGCATCCGCTTCTGCCAACGGCACAGCGAAGGAAGGCAACTGAGATGGCTCTCTCTCGGAACGAAATGGCGGCCAGGGCGGCGCAGGAGCTGGCCCCGGACAGCTACGTGAACCTGGGCATCGGGCTGCCGACGCTGATCCCCAACTTCCTGCCGGAGGGGGTGCACGTGATCCTGCACTCGGAGAACGGCGTGCTCGGCGTCGGGCCGTACCCGTGGGAGGGGGAGGCAGACCCCAAGCTGATCAACGCCGGCAAGGAGACCATCACGGTCAACCCCGGCGCGGCCTACTTCGATTCCTCGCAGAGTTTCGGCATGATCCGCGGCGGCATGATCGACGTCGCCGTGCTCGGCGCCATGCAGGTGTCGGCCGCCGGTGACATCGCCAACTGGGCGGTCCCCGGCAAGCTGATCAAGGGCATGGGCGGCGCGATGGACCTCGTGCACGGTGCCGACAACGTGATCGTCGTCATGGAGCACGTTGCCAAGGATGGCGGCTTCAAGATCGTCCCGGAGTGCACGCTGCCCCTGACCGGCAAGAAGGTCGTCACCCGGATCATCACCGACCTGGCCGTGATCGACGTGACGGATGCCGGGCTGGTGTTGCGCGAGATCGCCCCCGGCCTCACGGTCGACGAGGTGCAGGCCGCGACCGGCGTGCCCCTGATCAGTGAGGGCGAGCCCGCCGTCATCACCACCATCCTCTCCGCGCCGGACGGCGACGCCGCATGAGCGAGCTCCGCGAAGTTGTGATCTGCGAGCCGCTCCGCACCCCGATCGGCCGGTTCGGCGGGGTGTTCAAGGCGGTCCCGCCGGTCGACCTGGCATCTGCGGTGATCGCGGCGCTGATCTCGCGGACCGGCCTCGACGGCGGGGTCGTCGACGACGTGATCTTCGGGCAGGGTTACCCGTCGGCGGAGGCTCCCCCGATCGCGCGTGTCGCCGCCCTCAACGCCGGGCTTCCAGTCACCGTCGGTGGAGTGCAGCTGGACCGCCGCTGCGGATCCGGCCTGCAGGCCATCCTCGACGCGGCGATGCAGGTGCAGACCGGCGTCAGCGATGTCGCGATCGCCGGCGGCGTCGACTCAATGAGCCAGGCTCCGATCTACACCGTCGACTCACGATGGGGCCTCTCCGGAACCAGCGGCGTGCTGCTGCGCGATGCGCTCGGTCGAGCCCGCGAGACCGCCGGCGGCGTGCACTACCCGGTCCCCGGGGGCATGATCGAAACCGCAGAGAACCTGCGCCGCGACTACGCGATCGGCCGCGCCGAGCAGGATGCGCTCGCGCTCCGGTCCCAGGAGCGGGCCGCCCGTGCCGTTGCCGAAGGCCGATTCGACGACGAGATCGTCCCCGTGTCGGTGCCCGGCCGTAAAGGTGCGACGGTCATCTCGGTCGATGAGACACCGCGTGAGACGTCGCTGGAGGCGCTCGCCGGGTTACGCCCGATCATGCTGAAAACGGATGCGGAGTCGACGGTGACCGCCGGCAACGCCAGCGGGCAGAACGACGCCGCGGCCGCGTGCATCGTGACCACGCCGGAACGGGCATCCGCTCTGGGCCTCACCCCGCTCGTGCGGCTGGTGTCGTGGGCTCGCGCCGGCGTCGACCCGTCGCGGATGGGCATCGGCCCGGTTCCTGCGTCGGCGAAGGCCCTGGCGCGTGCGGGTCTCACCCTCGCCGACATGGACCTGATCGAGCTCAACGAGGCATTCGCCGCGCAGGTGCTCGCCGTCAGCCGCGAATGGGGCCTCACCGAGGGTGACTGGGAGCGCACCAACGTCAACGGGTCGGGAATCTCGCTCGGGCACCCGGTCGGCGCCACCGGCGCTCGCATCCTCGCCACCGGTGCGCGCCAGCTGCAGCGCGACAACAGCCGCTACCTGCTCGAGACGATGTGTATCGGCGGTGGGCAGGGCCTCGCCGCGGTCTGGGAACGGGTCTAACCCGGTCGTTTCGACCCGCGCGGTTTGAACGCTGTTGCGGGCGTTGAACGCCCGGCGACCGGGGCGGTGCCAGAGACCTGCGCGGGTTGAACGCCGTTGCGCGGGTGGAACTCAACCGGCGAAGCGGCGTTCGACTAGCGCAACGATCATTGGACCACGCGGGGTGTCGATCGAACGCGTGCTCAATCGTCATAGGGGTATACCGGTCACGCGATGCGGCCGGTACCGTACCTGAAGGGAAGGAACTCCCATGCGATATTCATTGCTCATGCACTACCCGGAAATGACCGAGGCGGAGCTCGGCGAGGACGTTCTGGCCGAGGGGAAAGCCGCGTTCGACGCCTACGCGAAATCTCTCGACTCGGCCGGCGTGCTCGTCTCCGCAGAAGTGTTGCAACCCGTGGCTTCGGCCACGACGCTCACCCTGCGCGAAGGGTCGCGGAAAATCCAGGACGGCCCGTTCGCCGACACGAAGGAGCAGCTCGGCGGCACCTTCGTCATCGACGTTCCGGACCTCGATGCCGCACTGGACTGGGCTGGCAAATGTCCGGCCGCACAGTACGGCGTCGTCGAAATCCGCCCGTCTGCAGTCTTCTTTCACGACGGGCAGTGGCAAGGCGCGATGTGAGCCCGGACGGCACGGCGGCACGAGCAGAGCAGGTCGCCCGTGCCGCCTACGGGCACTTGCTGGCGCTCCTCGCCGCCGCGACGGGCGACATTCCGACCGCGGAGGACGCGCTGTCGGACGCGTTCGTGCAGGCACTGACGACCTGGCCTGTGCGCGGTGTGCCGAACAATCCGGAGGCCTGGCTCCTCACCGTCGCTCGCAACCGGCTTCGCGACCTCTACGCGTCATCCGCTCACCGTACCTCGGTGCCCTGGCTGGACCTGGAGCCCGCTGTGTTTGACCACTTCGACCTTGAGGTAATCCCGGACAAGCGGCTCGAACTCCTGTTCGTGTGTGCGCACCCGGCGATCGAGGCTGGCATTCGCACCCCCCTCATGCTGCACACGGTGTTGGGTTTCGAGGCGTCGCAGATCGCGACGGCATTCGCTGTGCCCGCGCCGGCGATGGCGCAGCGTCTGGTGCGAGCCAAGCGCCGCATTCGGGACGCGCGAATCCCGTTCACCGTGCCGACGCGGCAGGACATGCCGGCGCGGCTGCCCGCGGTGCTCGAAGCGATTTACGGTGCCTATGCGATCGACTGGGTGCTCCTCCCCGGCGAAGGCGTGCGTCTCTCGCTGTCAGGTGAGGCGCTCTATCTGGCCGCCACGCTGGCCGCGCTGCTCGAGGACGAGCCTGAGGTCTTCGGGCTGGCCGCTCTCATCGCGCTGTCCCTGTCGCGAGCGGATGCCCGCGTCGTCGACGGCGAGCAGGTGCCGCTCGACGAGCAGGACACTGCACTCTGGGACGCCGAACTGATCGCCCAAGGGGAGGCGTGGCTGCGGCGTGCGCACTCGTTCGGGCGCATCGGGAGGTTTCAACTGGAGGCGGCGATCCAGTCGGTGCACAGCACGCGGGCGATATCGGGGTCGACGGACTGGGAGGCGCTGCGGAAACTCTACGAGGGGCTAATGCGGGTTGCACCCACCCTGGGGGCGGCAGTTTCCCGCGCGGCAGCAATCGCGCACACTGAAGGGCCGGCCGTCGGGCTGGCGGCGCTGGACGCGATCACCGATGCGGCGGTCGAGCGCTTCCAGCCGGCTTGGGCGACGAGAGCGCACCTGTTGGCTGAGGCCGGCAGGTCAGGTGAGGCGGCCGCGGCCTTCACGGCGGCCATCTCGCTCACCGTGGACCCCGTCACCCGCGCTTACCTGACGAGACGCGCGGCGCGGGTTCTGTAGCGGAGCCCGGGCACGGTGAGAGGTGACGGGTGACGCCTTGGACGCTCCGAAGCCCCTGCTGGCACGAGCTGTGCCCTCGAAGTCCGGTTCGGGACTGGATTAGAAGGGCAGACCATCGAGCATCGACCGCCCGGCGAGCCCTAGCGCGGAAACGTCCCGCGGAACTAGAAGTCGAGCGTCTCGTACGTCTCGCGCACCCGGCCTTCGAGTTCGGGGATCGCCCTCCCCAGCGCGAATTCGGCGAAATGGGCCGACTTTCCGTGTGCCTCGAAGGCATCGGCATCCGTGTACACCTCGAAAATACGGAACACGTTCGGCGCCTCGGGGTCAGCATAGGGCTGGTAGTAGATGTTCCCGGGTTCGGTGCGGGTCGCCGGGGTCAGCTCGGCGAGGGCGCCTCGTACGATGTCCTCACTGCCCGGCTTGGCGGTCCAGGTCGCGATACAGACGAGCGCCATGTTGGTGCCTTTCGAGTTGTCGGAACTCAGTCGAGTCCCGCCCAGCCTATTCGCCGGGCATCGTCCCGATGACGATTGTCGCATCGACGTCTTCGGACCTGGCGATCCGCGCCTCCAGCCCGCTGCGCGTGAACACGTCGGCCAAGTGCGGCGCCTGCCGCCGGCTGGTCTCGATCAGCAGGTGCCCTCCGGGACGCAGCCAGAGAGGCGCCCCTGCAACAACACGACGCTGGATCTCGAGCCCGTCCGCCCCTCCGTCGAGCGCAAGGCGGGCCTCGTGGAGCCGCGCCTCGGGCGGCATCATGGCGATCGCATCCGTTGGCACGTATGGCGCGTTGGCGACCAGCACGTCGACGCGACCACGGATTCCGGACGGCAGCTGTTCGTAGAGGTCACCCTGGAACACGCGGTCGGCTCCGAGATTGCGCCGCGCGCACGACACCGCACGCGGATCGATGTCGGTCGCATACAGGTCGATGCCGTCAACGGATGCGGCCAGCGCGGCTCCGATCGCCCCGGCCCCGCAACAGAGATCGACGACAACCGCCCGGGGAAACGCGCGCGCCGCCGCCTGCCGCACGAGGAACTCGGTACGACGGCGAGGCACGAAGACGCCCGGCTCGACGAGGATGCGGAGCCCGCAGAACTCGGCCCACCCGAGGATGTACTCCAACGGCTGACCGGCAGCCCGCCCGGCCACCATGGTCTCCAGCTCGGTGGGGGAGCGTGCCGCTTCCACGAGCAGCCTGGCCTCGTCCTCTGCGAACACGCAGCCGGCCGCGCGCAGGCGAAGAACGACGGCGGACTCGGTCGGGGAAACGGAAGAGGTAACGGCGCACATCCTGTCTGCGTGAGGGCGAGCGCCATGCTACCGAACGGATGCCGCCGCTGTCACTCGGCCGGTCACGCCGCCTCGCGCACCACGCCCTGCTTGATGTGAAGCCGCCGCTGGGCACGCCGCGCCACGGTACTGTCGTGGGTCACCACGATCAACGTGAGTCCGCGCTCCCGCCAGAGGTCCTCCAGCAGCGCCATGATGTCGTCGCGGGTCTCCTCGTCGAGCGCTCCCGTCGGCTCGTCGGCCAGCAGCACCGACGGCCCTTTCACGAGTGCGCGCGCAATCGCCACCCGCTGCTGCTGGCCTCCTGACAGCTCGGACGGCCGGTGGTTGCCCCGGTCCCCGAGACCAACGGATGCCAGCGCCTCCGCCGCTCGTTGCGTGCGTTCCGACCCGCTCACCCGGAGCGGGGCGAGGGCCGTCTCGACGTTCTCCTGCGCGGTCAGCGTGGGGATCAGGTTGAAATCCTGGAAGACGAAGCCGATCTGCTGCGCCCTGATATGCCCGAGCTTGTGATCGCCGAGCCGGGCCAGGTTCGAGACGGCGCCGTCGGCGGCGCCCAGCTCGATGGTGCCTCCAGTCGGCCGGTCGAGGGCTCCGAGCATCTGCAGCAGAGTGGACTTGCCACCGCCGGTCGGTCCCTGGACCGCGAGCATCTGGCCATCCGGAATCGAGAGGTTCACGGCGTTCAAGGCAGTCACCTTCCGTTTCCCTTGCTTGTAGGTCTTGGTGACATCGGTCAATTCGTACATGGCGTCTCTTTCGTGGATTGTTCACCCGGTGAGGGGCCAACTTCTCCTAGTGCGAAGCGCGCCGCACTAGGTTTTGGTGACCCTCACCGGCTGGAGTGAAGGGGAGCGGGGGGACGGGGGAACGGGGTGAGTGGGGAACGGGCGCTGGTCAGGCGACGCTGCGGAGCGCTTCGGCCGGGCGCAGGCGAGACGCCCGCCACCCACCGATCGCGCCGGCGAGCAACCCGCCGAAGATGGCGAGTCCGACTGCGATCAGGATCACCGGGACCGTGACCGGCGCGGTGAGTGCGACGTCAGTCGTCGCGGCAGCCTGCGCGGCCTGGCCGAGACCGAATCCGCCGCCGGTGCCCGCGGTGACGGCGCCTCCGCCCGCCCCACGGCCGGGTGCGCCCGCTGCGAGGCCCGTCGCAGTGGCGGTGAGGGTGGGGGAGACCAGGTTGACCACGAGGATCCCGACCAGGCCGATCGCGATTCCCGCAACGCCGCCGATCAGTCCCTGCACGAGCGACTCACCCGCGACCTGCCGCACGATCCGGCCGTTCGACCAGCCGATCGCCTTCAGGGTGCCCAATTCTCGCGTGCGCCGGGTGACGCCGGAGATGGTGAACAGGATGGCGATGAGGAACGCGGCGGCGAGCACGATCAGCGACAGCCAGCGACCCAGGTTCGAGGCCAGGTCCGCGGCGGTGGAGAGCGATCCGGACACACTCGACGCCAAATCCGCCTGGGTCTTCACCGTGGCATCCGGCAGGGCCTTCTCGATGGCGGACTGCACCTGGTCGATATCGGTCGACGACGCCGCCTGCACGTAGATGTCGGACACCTGCCCGGTCAGGCCGGAGAGCGTCTGGGCAACGTCCAGCGGAATGTAGACGTTCGACGCGGTGGCGGCATCCGCTGTCGCGGCAGAGACCAGACCAACGACCGTGACGCCGGTTCCGGCGATCTGGATGGTGTCACCGAGCGCAACGGATGCCGTGGTCGCGTATGCGGCGTCGAGGACGGCAACGTCCGTCCCGGCGTCGGCGGCCGTGAGCGTACGGCCGTCGGTGAGGGCGACGGCGGACAACGGGCCGACCGCGTCGGTGGCCGGGTCGATGCCGAGCACGCTGAAGGAGTCGACGTTGAAGGAGCTGCCTCCGGCGCCGTCAGGCCCGCCTTCCGGCGGTGTCGTGCCATCGGCGCCGGGCGCGGCGGAACCCTGCGGCGTCTGGGCCCGGTTGGGCAGCTGCCCGTTGAAGGTGGTGTTCTCGAGGGACAGGGTGGCCGCCGCCGCGCTGACATTGTCGATGTCGCTGACCGTTTTCAGGGCGGCAGCGTCGAAGGTGGCGGTGCCGCGCCCGGCCCGGAGACGGGACTGGCTGACGCTGGTCGTGCCGTCGGAGGTAGCGCCATCCGCTGCCCCGAAGTCGAACCGCTGGGGTCCGCCGGTGCCGGCCGCGGCGTCGGTCGGCGTGGTGGGCGTCTGGTTGACGGTGATGTCCGTGCCGACGCCGTAGACCGATTCGAGCACTTTCGCCTGGGCCGATTGCACGCCGCTCGACACGGCATTGACGATGATGACCAGCGCGATGGCCAGGGCCATCCCGATGGCGACGACAGCCGTTTGCTTCCGGCGACCGGCGAGCTCTCGTCTGAGGTAGGTGATGAACATGCGTCTCCCGTTCCGTCGGCCAGCGAAATCCGGCCCTCGAACCCTGACCCTAGGAACCCCACTTATCACCGCACTATGGCGACCCTATGAACGCCCTATGTCGCGGACAGCCAGTCGTCGACGGCGGTGCGCATGGCCGCGGTGTGCACGCGCACCCCGTCGTCGCGAGCGGGTACCCGCAACAGCGGCGCACCGAGTCCGTCCGCCCACTGCTCGGCGATCGACAGCGGATGCACCGGGTCGCGTACCGCGCCGACCACGGCGATCCGCGCCTCTGTCCGGCCGGCGGCGGCGAGCTCGTCCGGGCCTGCGAACGCTCGGTTGCGCGGGATCTCGACCAGGCGAACGGCGCGCGCCGCGGCATCCGCTGACCGGAACTGGCTGAGCAGGCCGTGGCCCCCGAGCGGAGAGGCCTCGGCGATGCGGGAGTACAGCGACGTCCGGCGGAACGCTGCCTCGCCGTCGCGGGAACCGAGGTCGGCCAGGAACTGCCCGATCACCGGGAACGGATTGAGATTGGCCGGGAGCGGTTCGTCGGTGAAGGCCGGTCGCACGAAGACGGCGCGCCGCACCGGCAGGAGCCCGCGCAGCAGGATGCGGAGCCCGATCGCCGCCCCCATCGAGATGCCGATCACGGTCAGCGGGGGGTTGTCGGCCGACTCGAAGCCGGTTCCGGCGCCTTGGCCGCCGGGGCCGGCGAGGTCGGCGTGCACTGCCGACATCACCCGGTCGGCGAGCCGGTCGAGCGCGAAGTCGGACGCGGGAGGCGTGGCGACCCCGCCCCCGGCCCCGCCCCCGGCATCGACGAGTTGGCCGTGTGCCAGCACATCGGGGGCCAGTATCCGTGCACCGGCGGACCCCATCCCATGCCCGCTGTGCGAGCCGGCGCCCAGGACCGCTCCGAACAGCGACAGCGGTTGACGCCGGTCGGCGCCGAGCCCGTGCAGCAGGAGAGTGGTCACGGCTCCATTGTCCCCGCGCCGTGCCGACGCGGTGAAACCCCCGGCTCACAGAACTCCGACTCACAGAACGCGTCAGGCGCTCACATGGCGAATTCATAGGATTCGCGCAGATAATCGAGCGCATGAGCACACGCGTCAACGACAACCCTGCCCCCAAACTGCACAAAGCGGACGGCAGCGCGATCCGGGTCCTGGTCGTCGACGATGAGCCGGGCCTCACCGATTTGCTCTCGATGGCTCTCCGCTATGAGGGCTGGGACGTTCGTTCGGCGGGTGACGGCCAACAGGCGCTCCGGATCGCGCGGGAGTTCCGGCCCGACGCGATCGTCCTCGACATCATGCTCCCGGATATCGACGGCCTGCAGGTGCTGCAGCGCGTGCGCGCCGACGGCCACGAGACACCGGTGTTGTTCCTCACCGCCAAGGACTCACTCGACGACCGCATCGCGGGCCTCACCGCGGGCGGCGACGACTACGTCACCAAACCGTTCAGCCTCGAGGAGGTGGTCGCTCGGCTCCGCGGGCTGATCCGCCGCTCGACGCTCGCCGTCGCCGACTCCAGCGACCCGCGCATCACGATCGGCGACCTCACCCTCGACGAGGACAGCTACGAGGTGTTTCGTGCCGGCGAGCAGATCGAGCTCACTGCCACCGAATTCGAACTGCTCCGCTTCCTGATGCGCAACCCGCGCCGGGTGCTCAGCAAGGCGCAGATTCTTGACCGGGTCTGGAGTTACGACTTCGGCGGGCGCTCATCCGTCGTTGAAATCTACATCTCCTACCTGCGCAAGAAGATCGACGCCGGCCGCGACCCGATGATCCACACCGTGCGCGGCGCCGGCTACATGCTGAAGACCGCGAAATGACCAACGACCGATCGGTGACGGATGCCGCGGGCTCGACCGGCCCGCAGCATCCGTCGCCGGCGGACGAGCGAACCCCCGCCGGAGAGCCGGCACGCGAATCCAGCGAGCCCGGCACGCCCGCGCCCGAATCCAGCGAGCCCGGCACGCCCGCGCCCGAATCCCGCGAGCCCGGCACGCTCGTGCCCGCATCCCGCCCGCCCGAGCCCGCGCCCAGCGCCGCTCCGGCCGCCACACGCCGCGCGCCGTGGACCCTGCGGCGCCGACTGGTACTCGCAGTGGTCGGCCTGCTCGCCCTGGTCAGCATCGTGATCGGAATGGTGAGCGTCGCGATCCTGCGCGCGAGCCTGCTCGACGAACTTGACCAGCAGTTGTCGGCAGCCGCCGACCGCTCACGCTCGGCACTCGAAGGCGGGCCACGACCCGGAGCGCTCGGGTTGACCACCCCGTCCGCCGAGACGATCCTGAACGGCCCGGCGCAGCCACCCGGAACCCTCGCCCTGGTCTACGACGGCACTACAGTGACCGCCGGGTACACCACCCAGCACGGTGAGATCCGGCAGCTCACGTCCGCCCAGGCAAGCATCCTCGCCGAACACGCCAGCCCGAACGGGCCGGTCACCATCGAGATGGGGTCGGACCTCGGCAGTTACCGCGTGGTCGCCACGTCGACGCGCACTGGCACCGCCTACCTGATCGGCTTGCCACTGGCCACGGTCGACAGCACCGCGGCACAGCTCGGCCTGATCATCGGAGTGGTCTCGCTGGCGGGCGTGATCCTCGTGGCCGCCCTCGCCGCCTGGATCGTGCGGCTCGCGCTCCGGCCGTTGCAACGCGTCACCGACACCGCTGCGCGTGTCTCGGAGCTTCCGCTGGACCGCGGCGAGGTATCGCTCGTCGACCGGGTCCCCGAGCAGGACACCGATCCCCGCACCGAGGTGGGCCGGGTTGGATCGGCACTGAACCGGATGCTCGACCACGTCGATATCGCCCTCGAGACGCGGCAGGCCAGCGAACGCAAGGTCCGCCAGTTCGTCTCGGATGCCAGCCACGAGCTCCGAACCCCGCTCGCGTCGATCCGCGGCTACTCGGAACTCACCCGCCGCAGCGGCCACGACCTGCCGCCGGACACCGTGCACGCCCTCAGCCGAATCGAGTCCGAATCGGTGCGGATGACCGGACTGGTCGAAGACCTCCTGCTCCTGGCGCGCCTGGACGAAGGCCGGGAACTCTCGGCGGAGGCCGTCGACCTCGCGCCGCTCATCATCGACACCGTGAGCGACGCGCACGCTGCCGGACCCGACCACGTCTGGCACCTGGAACTTCCAGAGGAGCCGGTGCAGATCGTCGGTGACGCCGCCCGGCTGCACCAGGTCTTCGCGAACCTCCTCACCAACGCACGCGTTCACACGCCGGCTGGAACCCGGGTGACGGTTGCCCTGGCGAGTGAGCCGGGCGCCGGCGACCCCGGTCTGGCACGCATCACGGTGACGGATGACGGTCCCGGCATCCCGGACGAACTCCAGACCACCCTGTTCGAGCGGTTCGCCCGCGGCGACTCGTCGCGGTTCCGGGGCGCCGGCAGCAGCACCGGGCTCGGCCTGGCGATCGCCCGCGCCGTCGTGACGGCGCACCATGGCAGCATCGACGTGGAGAGCCGCCCCGGGTACACGCGCTTCACGGTGACCCTGCCGCTGGCATCCGCCTCGGATACCGACTAGCCCGGAGTGCCGGCTACGACTCCCGGTCGTTCAACCGAGCGATGTAGCCGGCGAACCGGTGGAGATCCTCGATCGACCAGGTGCTGAGCCGGTTGTGACTGAGCAGGCTGTCGGTCGCCCTGGCCGCGCCCAGCTTCTCGGCCGCCGCGGCAGTGAGGGTCAGGAACCGGGCGCGGCCGTCAGACGGATCCGTTTGCAGCTCAATCAGCCCGAGTTCCTCGAGCTGGCGGGCCTGGCGGCTGACGACACTCCGGTCCACGAACAGAAGGTCCGCGGCGACGCTGGCGTGCGTCGGGCCGCAGCGCGCGAGCACCCGCAACATCTTCAGCCCGAAGGGCGCCAGTGCCGGGTCGATCCGCAGGGCGGTATCGCGGATGCTGGCCCTGATGTGCCCGGCGAGCTCCCCCATCTGCTCCTCGACGGCGCCAATGGCTTCCTCCACCGCCGCATCGACGATGCGACGATCCGCGGGGCTCGCAACCCCGGTCGGGTCCGCCGGACCGGGGTTGCTCCCGGCACTGGCCGGAGCGCTGACCTGCGTCATGGCTTACCGCCTGGGGTCGGAGGTGGGAACGGTCGTCGACGGGTTGATCACGTCAACGGATCCGGTGGGGTGCGCTTGCCCGGCGGGGGCGAGGCCAACGCCGCCGGCGCTGACGCCGATGAGCGTGTCCTCGGCATCCTCGATCTCGCGCTCCCGGGTCGGGGCAGCGTGGGTCGTGGCGACCGCGCCGGTGAGGGTGCCGGCGGCCCGCTTGAGCTGCACGGCGGTCTTCGTTCCGAGCGATGCGTTCGGAAGGAGGATCACGGCGATCAGGGTGATCAACGCCAGCGGGGCGCTGACCAGGAACGCGGTGCCGACACCCGAGCCGTATGCGCTCTCGACGAGGACGCGGATGGCGCCCGGCAGCTGCGAGATGTGGGGGATCGTTCCGCTGCCCAGGGTCTGCACAGCCGTGATCTGGTCGGCCTTGCTCAGCCCGGCGATGCCGTCCTTGATGTGCTGGGCGACGAAGGTTCCGAGAACCGACCCGAGCACCGAAACGCCGATCGTTCCGCCGAGGCTGCGGAAGAACGTCACCGCGCTGGTGGCAACACCGAGGTTCTTGACCTCGATTGAGTTCTGCACGACCAGCACGAGGTTCTGCATGATCATGCCGACGCCGGCGCCGAGGATGAACATGTAGACGCCGACCAGGACCAGGCTGGTGTCGTAGCGCAGGGTGCCGAGCAGCACGGAGCCGGCGACAACGAGCACGCTGCCCGAAACCATGATTGCTTTCCACTTGCCGCGGCGGCTGATGAGGTTACCGAAGAAGGTGGAGGCGATAAGCAGGCCGCCCATCATCGGGATCGTCAGCAGCCCGGACTGGGTCGGTGTTGCGCCGCGCGCCAGCTGCATGTACTGGCTGAGGAACACTGAGGTGCCGAACATTGCGACGCCCACCGAGATGCTGGCGATGACCGACAGCGTGAAGGTGCGGTTCTTGAACATGCTCAGCGGGATGATCGGCTCCGGCACCTTGAACTCCACGATGACCGCAGCGATCAGCAGCAACGCCGCACCGGCAACCATCAGGAACGACGGCAGGGAGGCCCACTCGAACTGGTTCCCGGCGAGGGTCACCCAGATCATCAGGAGCGAAATACCGGCGGTGATCAGGACCGCCCCGATGTAGTCGATCTTGACCACGCGCTTGACGGCCTTCGGCAGGTGCAGCGTGAGCTGCAGCATGATGATGGCCAGAACGGCCACGGGGAGGGCGATGAAGAAGTTCCAGCGCCAGCCGAACGCATCCGTCACCACACCACCGAGCAGCGGGCCGCCGATGGTTCCGAGCGCCATGACGGCGCCGAAGAGGCCGGCGTACTTGCCGCGGTCCCGCGGGCTGATGATGTCGGCCATGATGATCTGGCTGAGCGCCGCGAGGCCGCCGGCGCCGAGGCCCTGCAGGACGCGGAAGGTGATCAGGGTGCCGGTGTCCTGCGAGAACCCGGCCAATGCCGATCCGAGGACGAAGACGATGAGGGCCAGCTGGATCAGCAGCTTGCGGTTGAAGAGGTCGGCGAACTTGCCCCAGAGCGGGGTGCTCACGGTCGTGGCGAGCAAGGTGGCCGTGATCACCCAGGTGTACGCGGACTGGTCGCCCTTGAGATCGGAGATGATCAGCGGCATCGATGTGCTGACCACGGTGCCGGCGAGGATCGATACGAACATGCCGAGCAAGAGTCCGGAGAGCGCCTCAAGCACCTGCCGCTTACTCATGGTGCCGTCAGCGGAGATGGTGCGTTTAGGGGCTTTGGCGGTCTTGCCGGACTGGGGTGAAGCGGATGACATCGGACTCCTGTTAGTAATTGACAACGGTAAACTATATGTCCGGTAGTGGACATCTGTCAACTACTTTGCCTGCGTATGCTGGATTGCTGTCCCCCATATATAAGGAACCCGCCCGTGACGAGATCCCCCCGCTTGGTGGCGTTCGACCTGGACGACACCCTCGCAGCCTCGAAGTCCCCGATCGACGCCCGAATGGCGCGCCTCCTCCTCAACCTCCTCGATGCGGTCCCGGTGTGTGTGATTTCCGGCGGTCACATCTCCCAGTTCCAGATGCAGCTGATCGACAACCTCGACGGCGCCACCGACTCGGAGCTGGCGCGCCTGCACCTCATGCCCACCTGCGGCACCCAGTACTACCGCCATGTCGACGGTGAGTGGACGCAGATCTACGCCGAGTTCCTCGACGACGACGAGAAGAACCGGGCGCTCGCCGCGGTCGAGGGCTCAGCCCGCGAACTCGGCCTTTGGGAGAGCGAAACCTGGGGACCGATCCTCGAGGACCGCGGCTCGCAGATCACCTTCTCGGCCCTCGGCCAGTCGGCCCCGGTCGCGGCGAAAATCGCGTGGGATCCCAGCGGCGAGAAGAAGAGCCGCCTGCGCGCCGCCGTGCAGGTCAAGCTGCCCGACCTTGAAGTGCGCTCGGGCGGATCGACGTCGGTGGACATCACCCGGCGCGGCATCGACAAGGCGTACGGCATGACCAAGCTCGCCGAACTCACCGGGGTCGCGCTCGACGACATGGTCTTCGTCGGCGACCGGCTCGACAAGGACGGCAATGACTACCCGGTGAAGGCCCTCGGTGTCGCGTGCATCGCGGTGACCGGTTGGGAAGACACGGCGGCTTACCTCGAGCGGCTGATCCCCGAGCTCACCGCGGCAGTCAGGTAGGCATTGCCGTGACGGTGGTAGCCGGAGTGACGGATGCTTCCGCCCGGACTCGACTGTGGTGCGGCACGTACACGCCCCCCGCCGGCACCGGCCGGGGCATCGAATCCCTGGCCGCGGACGGTGAGGGTCACATCACCGGTTCTTCCCGGGCGGCTACGGCCGATTCGCCCTCGTTCCTGGCCGCCCACCCGTCATTGGACCTGGTCTACGCCGTCGCCGAGCACCAGCAGACGGTGCAGGGCTACCGGGTCATCGGGCGCGACCGGCTCGAGCCCGTCGGTGACCCATGGCCGGCGGGGGAGGCCGCCTGCCATGTCGCGGCGGATCCCGGCGGCCGGTTCCTCGTGGTCGCCTGCTGGGGGAGCGGCGAGGTGCTGCTCTACGATCTGGGCGCCGACGGCGCGATCGTGGCTCGGCACGAGGCGGCCGCAGCTGTCGATCCATACCCGGACGGGCCGGCCGGCGCCACGCGGGTCTCGCGCGCCCACAGCAGCGCCATGCTGCCTGACGGTCGGGTGCTCACCACCGACCTCGGTTTCGACCTGCTCCGGGTGTGGGAGTATGCGCCAGGGCGCGGCCTCGTCGCCGACGGCGACGTGCCACTCGGCGCCGGAAGCGGGCCCCGGCACGTCGCCCTCCACCCCGGCGGATTCGTCTATGTCGTCACCGAATATTCCATCGAAGTGGTGATTCTGGCAGCGGATGCGGCCGGCCGGCTGACCGTCGTCGGCCGCACCCCCGCGACAGCGGCCGGCCCACGGCCCGGCGACGCCGCCGCTGAGATCTCGCTCGACCCCGCCGGTCGGTTCCTGTACGTCTCCGTGCGCGGCAGCAACGTGATTTCCACCCTCGCCGTGCTGGACGACGGTGCGCGGCTGGTGCCGGTGGGCGACGTGCCCTGCGGCGGCGACTGGCCGCGGCACCACCTGCAGCGAGGCGAGCTCCTGCACGTGGCCAACGAACGCTCGAGCAGCGTGACAACGTTCCGGATCGACGCGAGCACCGGCGTCCCGGCCGAACTCGTCGACACGGCCCGGGTCGGGTCCCCGACCTGCCTGCTGCCCGCGTAACGCGGCTCGATTTGCCGAGCGGATGCGGCATCCGCTACTCTGAACGAAGCCAAAGACCGCCGGTTATCGCTGTGCGCAGAAATGCTCACGGTGATCGAAGGTTCATTCACGTGAACGGCCCGCGCAGGATTCGAAGTACAAGCAGTGAAAGCTGCCTCAGCTCCGGCCTTGCGCTGGAGCTTTTTTCATGTCTGCGCCCGGGGCTACCGGCACATGAGAATTAAGAGGAGCGCCATGGCGAACAAGGAAGCATCGGTCGCCGAGCTACAGGACAAGTTCCAGAGCTCGACCGCCGTTCTGCTCACCGAGTACCGCGGACTCACTGTTGCGAAGCTCAAAGAGCTGCGCACGTCCATCAGTGAGGACGCCACGTATGCCGTGGTAAAGAACACGCTGACCAAGATTGCGGCCAACAACGCCGGCATCTCGTCTTTCGACGAGGAGCTTGTTGGGCCGTCAGCAATCGCATTCGTTCACGGTGACCCGGTCACCGTCGCGAAGAGCCTGCGTGCCTTTGCCAAGGCAAACCCTCTCCTGGTGGTCAAGGGCGGTTACTTCGACGGTAACCCGCTCTCCGCCGAAGAGGTAGGCAAGCTCGCCGACCTCGAGTCCCGTGAAGTTCTGCTCGGCAAGCTTGCCGGCGCCTTCAAGGCCTCGCTGTTCGGAGCCGCATATCTGTTCAACGCACCGCTGTCGAAGGCCGTTCGCACGGTCGACGCGCTGCGTGAGAAGCAGGAGTCCGCGAACCAGGCGTAGCCCGGTACCGCGGTGAGTAACTAAGAAACTATAAGGAGAAAATCATGGCAAAGCTTTCAACTGAAGACCTGCTTGAGCAGTTCAAGGGCCTGACCCTGATCGAGCTCAGCGAGTTCGTCAAGGCATTCGAGGAGACCTTCGAGGTCACCGCCGCCGCTCCGGTTGCTGTCGCAGCCGCCGGTGGACCCGCCGCCCCCGTCGAAGAGGTCGAAGAGAAGGACTCCTTCGACGTCGTTCTCGAGGCTGTCGGCGACAAGAAGATCCAGGTCATCAAGGTTGTGCGCGAGCTCACCAGCCTCGGCCTGGGCGAAGCAAAGGCAGTCGTCGACGGTGCACCCAAGGCCGTCCTCGAAGGCGCTTCCAAGGAAGCGGCCGAGAAGGCCAAGGCTGCACTCGAAGAGGCAGGCGCCACCGTCAACCTCAAGTAATTGCGGCCCCGCGAGGGGTTCTCAGTTCATGAGGCGTGACCGGCGCTCGTCGCGTTACTCGACAAGCCGCACGTAGTGAAGGCGTCGCCCCCGTTGCCGGGGGCGACGCCTTCACGCGTTTAAGCGCACGCCCCCTGCCCGTCACCCCCTGCCCGTCACCCCCGTACCCGTCACCCCTGTACCCGTCACCCCTGTACCCGTCACCCCTGTACCCGTCACCCCCGTACCCGTCACCCCCGTACCCGTCACCCCCTGCCCGCCACCTCTGTCGCGCTGCGGTTTCTCGCTCGCGCTGCGGTTTTGACCACGCGCGGATGGCAGGCCAGCCGCGCGTGGCATTTTCCTCAGCGCGAAGGAGAGAGGGGGCCGAACGGGCGAGCGAGAGGCGAGCGAGGGGCGAGCGAGGGCTCAGCACGGGGGCGATGCGCGCATGTGCATAGCCTGGCTATGTATAATGGGGACATGCCCACCGAACTGCACCGCATGCTCGGTGACCTGGTCGCGGTCAACCACCGCCTGACCCGGGTCGCCGCAACAGCCGCCGGCGGCACCGAGTCGCCCGCTCTCTGGCGCACGCTCAGCGTGCTGGAGACCACCGGGCCGATCCGGCTCGGCGAACTCGCCGAACTCAGCCGGGTCGCCCAGCCCACCGCCACCAAGATCGTGGCCGGCCTGGTTGAGCGCGGCTGGGTGGAGCGACAGGCCGATCCAACGGATGCCCGCGCGACGCAGATCGCCGCGACCGACGCGGGACTCGCCGCCAAGCAACAGTGGCGCAACAAACTCGCCGAGGCACTGGTGCCACTGTTCGACGACCTGGCACCCGAGGAGATCCGGATACTCGAGCAGGCCGTCACGATCGTGCGTAACCGCGTCGACCTCAGCGAGCGCGGGGTGCGCAACACCAGCGGAACCACCGACAGAACAACACAGGGAGCACAGTAATGAGCACGGCACACCAGCCCACAGCAGGGGCCAGCATCCTGCACCAGCCGAAGGCGGTGTGGGCGGTCGCTTTCGCCTGCGTCGTCGCCTTCATGGGCATCGGCCTGGTCGACCCGATCCTTCCCGCGATCGCCGCGGACCTGCAGGCGACCCCGGCCGAGACGGAGTTGCTGTTCACCAGCTACCTGGTCATCACCGGGCTGGCCATGTTCTTCACCAGTTGGCTGTCCAGCCGGATCGGCGCCAAGAAGACGCTCCTGATCGGTCTTGCCCTGATCGTCGCCTTCGCCCTGTTCGCCGGTCTCTCCCAGGACGTCGAGTCCATCATCGGCTTCCGGGCCGGCTGGGGGCTCGGCAACGCCCTCTTCATCTCAACGGCGCTCGCCACGATCGTCGGCGCGGCGTCCGGCGGTACCTCGTCGGCGATCATCCTCTATGAAGCGGCACTCGGAGTCGGCCTGGCCGTCGGACCGCTGGTCGGCGGCCTCCTCGGCACGCTGAGCTGGCGCGGCCCGTTCTTCGGCACCGCCGTGCTGATGGCTGTCGGCTTCGTCGCCATAGTGGTGTTGCTGAAGACCGACACGTCCGCGGCAGCGAAACCGGTGCCCTCACGGATCTCGGCACCGTTCCGGGCTCTGGCCCGACCGGCCCTCGGCATCCTCGCCGCCGCGGCGCTGTTCTACAACATCGGCTTCTTCGTGCTGCTCGCCTACACGCCGTTCGCCCTGGTGCCGTTGGGCCTGTCCGACGCCATCACGCTGGGCTTCATCTTCTTCGGCTGGGGCATCTCGGTCGCGATCACCTCCGTCTGGATCGCCCCGCTGCTCACCGCGCGGATGCCGCGGACGCGCGTGCTGTGGTTCGTCCTCCCGCTGCTCGCCCTCGACCTTGTTGCTCTCGCCCTTCTCGTGCACTCCGCGGTGGGCCTCATCGTCGGCATCGTCATCGGCGGGCTGCTGCTCGGCGTGCTGAACACGGTGCTCACCGAGTGCGTGATGGAGGCGACGGACCTGCCGCGCTCGGTCGCGTCATCCGCTTACTCCGGCGTTCGCTTCCTCGGCGGCGCCATCGCGCCTCCCGCTGCTGCGCTGCTGGCCGCGACCATCTCCCCGTCGATGCCGTTCTGGGCTGGGGCTCTCTCGGTCCTGATCGCTGCGGCAATCGTCGTCATCGGCCGGAAGCACCTGCGGCTGGCGGACGGTCACCAGGAGAGCCAGCTGGAAGAGGCCGAGGTTCTGGCTGTCGCCGACGCCACCTGACGACTGCCACTGCCACCAGCGCGACCGGCAGCACGACAGACAGTGCCAGGGTGACGACCAGGAGGGCCGCCTCCTGGTCGCTCGCCCCGTGCAGGTGCCCGACATGGAAGACCAGGTGCGGTACCGCGAACGCCAGGTATGCCAGCAGCGACACCACGACGAGGCGGGTTTCAGGCCAGAGGGCAGCGGCGCCGAGAGCGAGGGCGATTCCGATGCTCGCTCCCCCGAAGTCGCGGAGCAAGTGTTCACTGAACGGTGGCGTGAGGTTCACCGTCGGCACGGTGTCGTAGAAGTTGCGCGGGAAGAACGCGGTCCAGATCCCGAGCACCAGTTCGACGGCCGCCAGCAACCAGAGCCCGATCCGCAGCACAGCGGTCAGCACGCCCGTTGTCATCCGGGCATCCGTCGTCATCCGGGCACCGCAGCCGATTCCGCCAGGTAGTCCGCGAAGCTGATCCGCCCCACCGGATCGCCCGGTACGAGGTTCCCTCCGGCGGTGTAGGCGGCGATGGTCTTCCCCGGGAGCCGCAGCCGCCAGATCGGGCGCGTCCGATCCCGTGCCGCGGCCCACACCGCCCCCAATTCGGCCGCGCTGAGAGTCTCAGGGCCGCCGATGTCAGGCACCAGGCCCTGCGGGGCACCGAGGGTGAGCTCGACCAGCCGATCGGCGACATCGCGGGTGTCGATGGGCTGGAACGAGAAAGCGGGGGCCAGCGTCACCGGCAGGAAGCGTTGGGCGCTGAACAGGAGCTCCACCAGGTAGTGGAACTGGGTGGCCCGCTGGATCGTGAAGGGAATGCCGGAGACAGCCAGCATCCGTTCGATGGCGACCTTGCCGCGGTAGTAGGCCAGCGGGATCCGGTCGACGCCGACGATCGAAATGAGAACAACGTGTGCCACACCGGCCGATTTCGCGGCGGCGAAGAGGTCCCGGGCTGCGGCCACATCGCCCCGCCCGGTCGCCAGGTGAACAAGGGTGTGCACGTCGTGCAGCGCCTCCCGGACGCCGGCGCCGGTGCGGAGGTCTCCGGTGTGGAGGCCAGGGCCGCTGCGCCGGCTCAGCACGCGCACGTCCTGCCCGGCTGCCCGCAGCCGTTCCACGGTGGGGCGACCGAGATGCCCGGTGCCACCGGTGACCAGAACCTTCGTCATACGATCTCCCCGCTCCTGAGTCCCGGCGCGCTCGTGCTCGATCGCGTGACCAGGCGTACCGGCATGATCTCAGCCCCTGGCTCGTTGGGCACGGCAGCGGATGCCCCCAGTTCGCCCATCAGGATCTCCACGGCCCGTCGGCCCTGGTCACGCGGATGCTGTTCGATGGTGGTGAGTCCGAACATCGGCGCGTAGTCGTGGCCGTCGATGCCGATCACCGAGAGTTCCGCCGGCACCAGGATGCCGAGTTGCCGGGCTGCGATGATCACGCCGATCGCCACCTCGTCGCTGCCGGCGAAAATCGCGGTGGGACGATACCGCGGATCGCCGAGGAGGCGAAGCGCGGCATCCATGCCCCCGGGCAGGCTGATCTCGGCCGGCCAGTGCCGGTCCGCGGCGGGCACCCCCGCCGCCCGCAACGCCGAGGTGAATCCGCTCAGCCTCCGCCCGTGCACCGAGCCGAGCCACTCGTCCCCTTCGTCGCCATCGCCCCCGAGGAAGACGATCTCGGTGTGGCCGAGGCGCAGCAGGTGGTCGGCGGCGAGGGCCCCGGCGGCGACGTCGTCGATCGAGACCGAGCGGATGCCGTCGGGTGCGGCCCCGATCCCGATCACCGGCTTGCCGAGGCGCAGCGGCGACCACACGCGGGACACGTGCGGCTCGACGCCGATCACGATGACAGCGTCGAAGCGCTTGCGGGCGAGGAAGAAGTCGAAGATGCGGTCGCGGTCGTCAGGGTCGTCCGTGAGGTTGTACAGGGTGAGGTCGTACCCGCAGTCCAGCAGCGCCCGCTCCGCACCCTCCAGCACCTCGCCGAAGAACCACTTGTTGATGAACGGGATCACCACGCCGACATTGAACGTCTGGCCGGTGACGAGGCTCGCCGCGTTCGGGGAGGCGACGTAGCCGATTGCGCTGGCCGCGGCGACGACGCGGTCACGGGCATCCGTTGAGACATAACCCCTGCCGCTCAGTGCGCGCGATGCGGTGGCTTTCGAGACGCCAGCCGCCCGCGCCACGTCTGCCAGTGCGTTCACTCGGCTCCCTTGTCTGATTCTCAGCACAGCTTATTCCGTATCTATACGTCTGGAAACGATTCCATAACGCCTCGGCATTCTTTCGTCAAACGGTTGATTAACAGGGACGCCGGGCGTATTTTTCGATGTGGAACCGGTTCCTCATTGAGGGTAGATGTCGGCTCGCAGTGCTCCGCGCCATAGCTCTTCCAGATCCAAGGGGTAATGATGAGAATCCTTCGGCACCGTCGTTTGCTCGCCGCAGTCACGTTGGGAGGATCCGCGGCCCTGGTGCTCGCCGGATGCTCAAGCGGATCGAGCACGAGCAACACCAACTCAGCATCCGGCGGTGACCTCAAAGGCGTCACCCTCAATGTGGCGGCCGACTGGTCAGGCTCCGAGCAGTCCAACTTCGAGAAGGTGCTGAAGAAGTTCTCCGACGACACGGGCGCGAAGGTCAACTACACCAGTTACGGCACTGACGTCGCGACCACCCTCAATACCAAGGTCGAGGGCGGTGACCCGCCGGATGTCGCGGTGATTCCGCAGCCGGGCCTGCTGGACTCGCTGGCCAAGGCCGGCAGCCTGATCGAACTCGACAAGGCCACCCAGAGCACTGTGAAAGACAACTTCGCCCAGGACTGGGTGGATCTGGGCAGTTCAGACGGAAAGCTCTACGGGGTCTGGTTCAAGGCCGCGAACAAATCGACCGTCTGGTACAACACGACTGTGTATGACACCGCAGGCGCGAAGGTTCCGAAGACCTGGGAGGACTTCGACAAGCAACTCGGTGTGATCGCCGACTCTGGCGTGTATGGACTGTCCATCGGAGCGGATGCCGGCTGGCCGCTCACCGACTGGTTCGAGAACGTCTACCTGCGCACCGCTGGCGGCGAGATGTACGACAAGCTCGCAACGCACGCCATCCCGTGGACGGACCCGTCGGTCACCACGGCGCTGACCGACCTGGGGACCCTCTGGGGTAACACGACCGTGATCCAGCCGGGCACTGCGCAGCGCACCTTCGGCGACTCGGTGATCGCGGTGTTCGGCGACCCGCCGGCCGCCGGAACAGTCTTCGAGGGCGACTTCGTGGCCGGCAACATCAGCAGCGACACCAAGTCGAAGGTCGGCGAAACCGCGAAGTTCTACGACTTCCCGTCGATCAACGGCTCTGAACCGTCCGTGGTCGGTGGCGGCAACGTCGCCGTGCAGCTCAAAGACAACAAGGGAGCCGCAGCGCTGATGAAGTACCTGGCGACTCCGGAGGCCGCGACGATCTGGGTCAAGGCAGGCGGCTTCACCTCACCGAACAAGAAGGTCGACACGGCCGGATACCCCGACGCGACGAGCAAGCAGATCGCCGAGGCACTGGTGGGCGCGAAGACCTTCCGGTTCGACATGTCCGACCTGGCGCCGAGCGCCTTCGGCGGCACCAAGGGCGCGGGGGAGTGGCAGATCCTGATCGACTTCTTCAACAACCCGACCGATGTCGCCGGCACCCAGCAGAAGCTGGAAGCGGCGGCGGCCGCCGCGTTCGGGTAACGGCGAGACAGCGACGACGAGCCGTGGCCACCTCTGTCGTGGACGCGCCACCCGCCGGGGGCACACGCCCCCGGCGTCCCGTCGCGGCCGGACGCCGGCGCTTCCTCATCGCCCTGGCTTTCCTGGCGCCGGCGCTGGTGCTGCTGGGGGTGCTGGTCGCCTATCCGGTGATCTATTCGGTCTACCGTTCCCTGTTCGACGCCGCCGGCAGCAACTTCCTCGGCCTCGGCAACTACGTGACGATGTTCACCGACCCGGCGACGTTCATCTCGATCCGCAACAACGTGATCTGGGTGTTGGTCGTCCCGGTCAGCGTCACCATCCTGGGCTTGATCTTCGCGGTGTTGATGGACCGGATCAAGTGGGGCATCGCGTTCAAGCTGATCGTCTTCATGCCGATGGCCATCTCCATGGTCGCCGCGGGCGTCATTTTCCGCACCACCTTCCAGGAGAATCCGAACCTCGGCGTGGTCAACGCCGCGCTGGTGGGCATCCACGACGTCTTCGGCGGCGGCTCCGCCTACCCGAACGCCCGGCCACGGGACAGTACCGGACTGCAGGCGGCGAAGGGTGCCATCGAGACGGCGGACACCGTGCAGCCAGGCGGTGTGCAGGACTTCCCGTTGATCGGCGTCAACCAGGCCAACATCCCGGGCAACGCGGCGCAAGCGGTGGCGGCGGACACCCCCGGCTCCGACGCGATCAGCGGCACCGTCTGGCTTGACTTCATCCGCGGTGGCGGAGGGACGCCGGGCGAGATCGGCGAGGGCAAGAAGGGCCTGCCGAACGTGGAGGTCACGGCGCTGGATTCGTCCGGCGCGGTGGTGGCCAGTGCGCGCACCGCGGACAACGGCACCTATGTGCTGTCCGGGGTCTCGGGTGATGTCACGCTCGCCCTGCCGGCCAGCAATTTCTCGGCCGCCTACGCCGGGGTGTCCTGGCTCGGCCCCACCCTGGTGACCGCGGTGGTCATCCTCAGCTACATCTGGATCTGGGCCGGCTTCGCGATGGTGATGATCGCATCCGGTCTCTCAGCCATGGACCGCTCCCTGCAGGAGGCGGCGCGCATGGACGGCGCCAACGAATGGCAGGTGTTCCGGCGGATCACGGCACCCCTGCTCTCCCCGGTGCTGATCGTGGTCTTCGTGACGTTGATCGTGAATGTCCTGAAGATCTTCGACCTGGTCTACGTCATCCCGCCACCCTCGTCCCTGCCGGATGCGACGGTGATCGCCGTGCAGATGTGGACCGTCTCCTTCGGCGGCGGCAACGACCAGGGACTGGGCTCGGCGCTGGCGGTACTGCTGCTCATCCTGGTGCTGCCATTCATGATCATCAACGTGCGACGCTTCAGAATGGACCGGGAACGATGACCACAGACGTCGCCCCTGCCATCGACCTCAGCGGGAGCTCCACCACCGCCGCGAAGCTGACCCTGGTCAAGCCCAAGCGCAGCACTGCGGGCAAGATCCTCGACTTCTTCGGCCGCGGCGTGGTCAACCTCGTGCTCGGAATCGTGGCGGTGTTCTGGCTGGTGCCGACGATCGGCTTGTTCATCGCCTCACTCCGCAACAGCACCGACAACAGCCAGACGGGTTGGTGGACGGTGTTCACCCGGCCGGCCCAGCTCACCTTCGAGAACTACGGCAACCTGCTGGCCAATTCGCAGTTCATGGGCTCGTTCCTGAACACGATCGCCATCACCGTTCCGGTGACCGTGCTGGTGATCGTGATCGGCGCGCTCGCCGGCTATGCATTCGCGTGGATCCAGTTCCCCGGTCGGGACTGGCTGCTCGTCGGTGTCATCGTGCTGCTGGCCGTGCCGGTGCAGGTGGCGCTGATTCCGATCGCCAAGCTGTTCGGCAGCCTCGGGCTGTTCGGCTCCATCGTGGGTGTGGTCATCTTCCACACCGCCTTCGGCCTGCCGTTCGCGATCTTCCTGCTGCGGAATTTCTTCACCCAGGTGCCGGGAGAGCTGATGGAAGCCGCCCGCCTCGACGGTGCCAGCGAATGGCGCATCTTCTCCCGTATCATCCTGCCGCTCGGCATGCCCGCGGTGGCATCGCTCGGCATCTTCCAGTTCCTCTGGGTCTGGAACGACCTCCTCGTGGCACTGATCTTCACCAACGCCTCATCGCAGCCGGTGACGGTGGCGATCCAGAGCCAATTGCGGCAATTCGGCGCCAACATCGACGTGCTGTCGTCCGGCGCGTTCTTGTCGATGATCATTCCTCTCATCGTGTTCTTTGCATTCCAGCGGTATTTTGTCACCGCATTGTTGGCTGGTTCCCAGCGCTGATTCAGGTAACGATTCGGCATCCCCGGTAACGGATGCCGCGCACGGCCTTGCCGCCGGAGCCGAACCGCCCCTACATTGAGTGATGTAAACGCTTACTACTGCGAGCATCGATCGGTTTTCGCATGGGAGCGCTTTCTTTTGCTCTTTTTCACTCAATGAGGAGGAACCGCTTTTGAGCGCTACACCGCTACGCCGGATCTTGATCCCGCTCGCCGCAACAGCCGCCATTGGACTCGCGCTCACCGGATGCACCGGCGATATCGCCGCGAACGACGCGTCGAACACCGACTGCGCCGACTACGGGGACTACGGCACGTTCAAGGACAACGCCGAGGTCACCATCGGCGGCACCATCCAGGACGACGAGGCTGACCGCCTGGTCGAGTCATGGAAGGACTTCCAGGCCTGCACCGGCATCACCATCAAGTACCAGGGCACCAAGGAGTTCGAAGCGCAGATCGCCGTCCTGGCCGAAGGCGGCAAGGCACCCGACATCGGAATCATCCCGCAGCCGGGCCTGTTCAACAAGCTGGCCGACGCCGGCTTCCTGAAGAAGGCGCCGAAGGCCGTCGAGGCCAACGTCGACAAGTTCTGGTCGGCTGACTGGAAGGGCTACGGCACGGCTGCCGACGGCACCTTCTACTCCGCACCGCTGATGGCCAGCGTCAAGGGCTTCATCTGGTATTCGCCGGCTGAGTTCAAGGACAAGGGCTACGAAATCCCGAAGACGCTCGACGAGCTCACCACGCTCACCGAGAAGATCGCGGCGGACGGCGACCACCAGCCGTGGTGCGTCGGCCTCGGCTCCGGCGACGCCACCGGGTGGCCGGGCACCGACTGGGTGGAAGACTACGTACTCCGCCAGGCCGGTCCCGACGTCTATGACCAGTGGGTCAAGCACGAGATCCCGTTCAACGACCCGGCCATCGTCAAGGCCTTCGACGCCGTCGGCGACATCATCAAGAACCCGGACTTCGTCAACGCCGGCCTCGGCGACGTGTCCAGCGAGATCTCGACGGAGTTCGGCGACGCCGGCCTGCCGATCCTCGACGGCAAGTGCTCGCTCCACCACCAGGCCTCCTTCTACGAGGGCTTCTGGAAGAAGGCGGACGAGTCGAAGGTCACCGTCGCTCCTGACGGCGACGTGTACGCGTTCCTGCTGCCGCCGGTCTCGGCGGATGCCGGACAGGCCGTCACCGGTGGTGGCGAACTGGTGGGTGCGTTCAAATCGAGCGACGCCATCACCGCGACGCTCACGTACCTCTCCAGCGACACCTGGGCCAACAACCGGGTCAAGCTGGGCGGCGTGATCAGCGCGAACAAGGGTCTCGACCCGGCCAACGCCGGCAGCGACATCCTGAAGCAGAGTGTTGAGATCCTGCAGGACCCCGACACCACGTTCCGCTTCGACGGCTCAGACCTGATGCCGGGAGCCGTGGGAACCGACTCCTTCTGGAAGGGGATCGTCTCCTGGGTCAGCGGGGACGACACCAAGAAGACGGTCGACACCATCGAGTCGAGCTGGCCGACGAGCTAAGTCGGCTCTGAGCTGGGTGGACCCGTCGAACATTCGCCGGGTCCACCCGCGCACCCATCTCGCCCACTCACACACGTGACTGAAGGGTCCGGCCAATGACCACCGCAGACTTACTCGGCAAGATCATCCAGGTGGTGGCGGCCCTCGCCGTCTTCTCGCTGGTGATCGGCCTCATCCTCTTCCTGATCGACAAGGCACCCAAACGCGGACGCGACTACTGGCAGCTCGCCCTGTTTCTCGCCCCCACGCTCATCCTCCTGGTGCTGGGGTTGATCTACCCGGCGATCCGAACGACGCTGCTCTCTTTCACCAATAGCAAGGGGGAATGGGCCGGCCTCGACAACTTCGTCTGGATGTTCACCCAGCCCGCGGCGCTGATCACGCTCGGGAACACTGTCATCTGGGTGGTGGTCGCGCCGCTCGTCTCCACCGCGATCGGGCTCGCCTATGCGGTGTTCATCGACAAATCGCGCGGGGAGAAGTATTTCAAGGCCCTCGTGTTCATGCCGATGGCCATCTCCTTCGTCGGAGCCGGCATCATCTGGCGGTTCGTCTACGACTTCCGGTCCGGCGGCGCCGAACAGATCGGCCTGCTCAACCAGATCGTGGTCTGGCTGGGCGGCTCGCCGGTGCAGTGGCTGCAGAGCTCGCCGGTCAACACGCTGCTGCTGATCGTGGTGATGGTCTGGATCCAGACCGGGTTCGCCATGGTCATCCTCTCGGCGGCGATCAAGGGCGTGCCGGCCGAGCAGCTCGAGGCAGCCCAGTTGGACGGAACCAATGGCTGGCAGCGCTTCAGCAACGTCGTGCTGCCGGGCATCCGCGGGTCGCTGGTCGTGGTGCTGACCACGATCTCGATCGCCACCCTCAAGGTGTTCGACATCGTGCGAACCATGACGGCCGGCAACTTCAACACCAGCGTCATCGCGAACGAGATGTACACCCAGGCGTTCCGGGCCGGGGAGCCGGGCCGCGGTTCAGCGCTCGCGCTCATCCTGTTCCTGCTGGTGTTGCCGATCGTTGTCTACAACGTGAGAGTCTTGCGCAAGCAGAGGGAGATCCGATGAGCGACAACGTAATCGACCTGCCCGTTCCCGACTCGGCGACAGGACGCGAGACGTCGTTTGAGGCCGCAGTGGCCGGCGAATTCGTCGAGACCAAGACCGCACGGGTCAAGCGGCGGCTCACCTCACGCGGCGCAACCATCGCCGCGCTGGTCATCGCCGTGGTGTGGACGATCCCCACCTTCGGGCTGCTGGTGTCGTCGTTCCGCCCGGCCGGCCTGATCAAGACCACCGGCTGGTGGACGATCTTCCAGAACTGGGGTTTCACGCTCGACAACTACCGGGACGTGCTGCTCTCGACATCGCAGTCGTCCCCGCAGCTCGGCGCCTATTTCGTGAACTCCCTCGCGATCACGATCCCGGCAACGGTGTTCCCACTGGTGCTGGCTTCGATGGCGGCGTACGCGTTCGCCTGGATCAAGTTCAAGGGCAGCGGAGCGCTGTTCGTGCTGATCTTCGCGCTGCAGATCGTCCCCCTCCAGATGGCGCTGCTTCCGCTGCTGAAGATGTTCACCGCGTTCCTCAGCCCCGGCCAGGAGCTGGTGCACAACCTGATCCCGATGATCCCGGAGCAGAGCTACCTGCCGGTCTGGATCGCGCACACCATTTTCGCCCTCCCGCTGGCCATCTTCCTGCTGCACAACTTCATCTCCGAGATCCCGGGCGAAGTGATCGAGGCAGCGCGCGTGGACGGTGCGACGCACGGCCAGGTTTTCTTCCGCATCGTGCTCCCGCTGGCCATGCCGGCCCTCGCCTCGTTCGCCATCTTCCAGTTCCTCTGGGTGTGGAACGACCTGCTGGTGGCGCTGATCTTCTCGGGTGGCACGCCGGACGTAGCGCCACTCACCCAGCGGCTCGCCGAACTGACCGGAACCAGGGGCCAGGATTGGCAACGGCTCACGGCCGCGGCGTTCGTGTCGCTGATAGTGCCGCTGATCGTGTTCTTCAGCCTCCAGCGTTACTTCGTGCGCGGCCTGCTCGCCGGGTCGACGAAGGGGTAGCGCGCGCGCCAGGAGCCGGTCCGCAGGCCGGGACATCCGCTGCGGCGCGGAAACATCACCTCGGCGGGCACGCTTAGAGTGGGCGTATGAGTGGAATGCACGGCGGCGGCGGTCGTGGAAGTGGCGGCGGCGAAGGCAGCGGACCCCGCGTCCGGCCCGGCCGGATCAGCGGCGGAGACGTCGCAGCGCAGCGTGCGGCCAACGCCGAGGCGCCCAGGATCCCCAACCTGTTCAAGCGCATCACGGAACTCTTCGCCGGGCATCGTGCCGCGCTCACGGTCACGATCGTGCTGGTCCTGGTCAGTGCCGCGCTCTCGGTGGTACCACCGCTTTTGACCCAGCGCGCATTCGACGAGGGACTGTTCCCACCCGGCGGCACGCCGAACCTGCCCAGGCTGGCCACGCTGGTCGGGCTGATGATCGTCGTCTACCTCGGGTCTGCGCTCCTCGGGGTGTGGCAGACCTGGCTCACGGCGACAGTGGGCAACAAGGTGATGGGCGCACTCCGGGTGCGGCTATTCACCCACTTGCAGGCGATGGAGCTCAGCTTCTTCACCAAGACCAAGACCGGCGTGATCCAGTCCCGGCTGCAGAACGACGTCGGCGGTGTGGCCAGCGTGCTCACCAACACCATCTCCAGCGTGCTCGGCAACACCGTCACCGTGATCGCGGCCTTTGTGGCGATGCTGCTGCTGGACTGGCAGCTCACGATCGTCGCGGTGATCCTGATGCCCGTCCTCGTCATCGCCCAACGCCGGGTCGGGCAGGTGCGCGCCCGGATCGCCACGAAGACCCAGGAGTCGCTCTCCGACATGACCGCGATCACCCAGGAGACGTTGAGCGTCTCCGGGATCCTGCTGTCGAAGAGCTTCACCCGGCAGAACACCGAAATCGGGCGTTACTCCGACGAGAACGCCAACCAGATCCGGCTGCAGGTGAGCCAGCAGATGAGTGGCCAGTGGTTCTTCGCCATGGTGAGCATCTTCCTCTCCAGCATCCCGGCCATCGTCTACCTCGTGGCCGGCGCCCTGGCGTCCAACGGCACCACGGGCATCACCGCCGGCACCATCGTGGCCTTCACCACGGTGCAGGCGAGGCTGCTGTTCCCCTTGCTCGGGTTGATGCGGGTGGCGCTGGACCTGCAGACCTCGAGCGCCCTCTTCGCGCGGATCTTCGAGTACCTCGACCTGAAGCCGGCCATCAGCGACAAGCCCGGGGCGCTGGCCGTGCCCGCGACGGGCGGCGACGCCACCGGCCGCGTCGAATTCGACCACGTCACCTTCGCCTACCCCGACGCCGGCACCGAGTCCCGTCCCACCCTCGACGACGTGTCGTTCGCCATCGAGCCGGGGGAATTCGCCGCATTCGTCGGCCCGTCCGGCGCAGGCAAGACCACCGTCTCCTACCTGATCCCGCGGTTCTATGAGGTCAGCGGTGGCCGCGTGCTGTTCTCCGGGGTCGACGTTAGCGACCTCGCCCAGGAGTCGCTGGTCTCCCACATCGGCATTGTCAGCCAGGAGACCTACCTGTTCCATGCGAGCATCGCCGAGAACCTGCGGTATGCCAAGCCGGATGCAACGGATGCCGAACTCGAGTCCGCCACGCGCGCCGCGAACATCTACGAAACGATCGACTCCTTCCCTGAGCGGTTCGACACCGTGGTGGGCGAGCGCGGCTACCGGCTCTCCGGCGGCGAGAAGCAGCGCATCGCCATCGCCCGGGTGCTGCTCAAGGACCCCGAGGTGCTCATCCTCGACGAGGCGACCAGCGCCCTCGACGCGATCTCCGAACGCATCGTGCAGGCCGCGCTCGACACGGCGTCGCGTGGGCGCACCACGATCGCCATCGCGCACCGGCTCTCCACCGTCGTGGGGGCCGATGTGATCTTCGTGGTGGAGGCCGGGCGCGTGGTCGAGCACGGCACCCACACCGAGCTCCTCGCGCGTGAAGGCGCGTATGCGCGGTTGTACTCCGAGCAGGTGCGGGTGCCGCAACCCGTTCCGCAGCCCGCAGACTGAGCCGCACCGCGGCATCCGCTGCCCACAACCGGCTACGGCAGTTCGGCGAGCATCGACTCCATCAGGGTGATCTCGGACTTCTGGCTTGCCACGACACCGGTCGCGAACGACAACACCGTCGTGTCGGTGGCCCGGTCGAGCACGGCATCCGCCATGTCGAGCGCGCCCTGGTGATGCGCGATCATCAGGGTGAGGAAGATCCGCTCCGCCTCGGCACCGGTGGCTGCACGGAGCGACTCGATCTGCTCTGGCGTCGCGAGGCCGGGCATCGGCTCGCCTGGAGCATGCGCCGGGTCGGAACGGGAGTGTTGGTGCCCGCCGTCGCCACGCCCGGGCCTGGTCATCCAGGTCATCGACGGTTCGCTCGGCGCCTGCGGGAGTCCCCAGGCGCTGAGCCAACCGAACATCTGGCCCGACTGCTGGCCCTGGGTGGTGATGATGTCGTAGGCGAGCAGCCGGGTGGCTTCGTCGTCCGTCCGGTCACGCACGATCAGCGAGAGCTCGACGCCCTGGTCGTGGTGCACCTGCATGTCCCGGGCGAAGCCGGCTTCCGCGCTGGTGTTGGACGGATCGGGGTTGTCCAGTGTGCTCAGCCGGCCAGCCGACCAGCCGACCAGCCCCACCATGACGGCCGTGACCAGCGCGGTGACGAGCAGGGCGGTACGGCCCCGCCGCGGGGTGGGCGGGGACGGCGACGGGTGCGACGCGGCGGCCAGCTTAGGAGACCTTGCCTGGCGCATCGAACGCCCCCGAGCATGACGCACCGAGCTCCGGAGCGGTCCCGCCCTTCCAGTACTCCTCGAAGAACTGGCCGATGCGCTCGTCGGAGGCCGAGTCGACCTGCAACTGCACGTTCCATCCGCTCAGCACGATGTCGGATGGAAGCCCCTCGAACGGCGACAGGACGACATAGGTGGAGGGTAGCTTCGCCTTGAGGGCGTCCAGTTCGGTGGCGCTGAGCGACGGGTCGTAGGTGACCCAGATCGCGCCGTGCTCCAGGGCGTGCACCGCGTTCTCGTTCGGCACCGGCTCCGTGTAGACGCCACAGTTCAGCCAGACCGGGTTGTGCTCGCCGCCCACCGGGGGAGTCTGCGCGTAAGTGACCGGGGTCTCCACGTGGTTGGCGGTGTTGGTGAACGTTTCGACGCCCTTCACGGTCGCCCCGCTGCTCCCGGCCGAATAGCTCGCCTGCTGCGGGGTGAGCACGATCGAGGTGATCACGACCCCGAGTACCGCGACAACGGCGACCACGCCCGTGATGATGCCGATGCGGCGGTTGCGTGCACTGCGCTTCTGCTGGCGGTGGTATTCCTCGAGCTTCCTGGCTCGGTTCTCTGCGCGCTGCTGCTTGACGGTGAGGGATCCGTTCGAATTCGAACCGGACGACGGGGCAGGGGTCACGGTGGGCCTCTCGGGGTGGGGGTGCTGAATACATACGAACGTATCGGAGTTCGCTGAGCCTTTCCCGAGCAACATGCGCCATCGGGCGGCCTGGCCGGGGCTTCGCAGGGGTGCGGAGCGGATGCCGGTCCGGGCGAATTGCCCGCCCGGTAGAGTTGGACAGGTACGCGAAGGGGCCTCATGAAGATTGCACAGACCATCCTCGACTTGATCGGCGACACCCCGCTGGTCAGGCTCAACCGGGTCACGGACGGCGTAGCAGCCACCGTGCTCGTCAAGCTGGAGTACCTGAACCCTGGCGGGTCCTCGAAAGACCGCATCGCGGTCCGCATCATCGACGCCGCTGAGCGGGACGGTCTGCTGCGGCCGGGCGGCACGATCGTGGAGCCGACCTCCGGGAATACCGGCGTCGGATTGGCACTGGTCGCCCAGCAGCGCGGATACAAGTGCGTCTTCGTGTTGCCGGACAAGGTGGGCGAGGACAAGCGCAACGTCCTCACCGCGTACGGTGCCGAGATCGTGGTGACCCCGACATCCGTTGCACCGGACGACCCTGAGTCGTACTACAGCGTCTCCGACCGGCTGGCCCAGGAGATCCCCGGCGCTTTCAAGCCGAACCAGTACGCCAACCCGAACGGCCCGCTCAGCCACTACGAGACCACCGGCCCTGAGATCTGGCGTGACACCGACGGGACCGTCACCCACTTCGTTGCCGGCGTCGGCACCGGGGGCACCATCACCGGCACCGGGCGCTACCTGCGGGAGGTGTCTGAGGGTGCTGTCACGATCATCGGAGCAGACCCCGAGGGCTCCGTCTATTCCGGCGGCACCGGTCGCCCGTATCTCGTCGAAGGGGTCGGAGAGGACTTCTGGCCCGGAGCGTACGACCCCACAGTGGTGGACGAGGTGATCGCCGTCTCCGACGCCGACTCGTTCGCGATGACGCGCCGGCTGGCCCTCGAGGAGGGCATCCTGGTCGGCGGATCCAGTGGCATGGCGGTGGTCGCGGCCCTGCGCGTGGCCGAGAAGCTGGGCGCGGACGACGTGGTCGTGGTGCTGCTGCCCGACGGCGGCCGTGGGTACCTCGGCAAGATCTTCAACGACAGCTGGATGCGCAGCTACGGCTTCACCAACGCGCCCAGCGGCCACACCGTCGCCGACCTCCTCGAATCGAAGACCGGCAGCATGCCGGCGTTCGTGTACGTGCACCCGAGCGACACGGTGCACGACGCCATCGGTGCGATGACGACATCGGGCGTCTCGCAGCTGCTCGTCCTCACCTCACAGCCGCCGGTCGTGATGGGGGAAGTGCTCGGCGCGCTCGACGAGCGCAGGCTGATGGAGCTGGTGTTCTCCGGCGAAGCGCAGCTGACCGACAAGGTGAGCTCTGTCGTCGGCGACGCGTTGCCGCTGATCGGCGTGAACGAGCCGGTGTCGACGGCCCGCTCGGCGTTCGCCAACCACGATGCGCTGCTGGTCACCGACGGGGGCAAGCCCCTCGGCGTCATCACCCGCAGCGACCTGCTCTCCTACCTCAGCGCCTGAGACGCTGAACCACAGGGTTGTAGATACACAGAAAAGGACTCCTCCACCATGGCCAGAAAGCAGAACTTCAACACCGTTGCGATCCACGCCGGAGCGGAATTCGATCCCACCACGGGAGCCGTCATCCCGCCGATCTACCAGACCTCCACCTTCGTGCAGGACGGCATCGGCAACCTCCGCGGCGGTTATGAGTACAGCCGCGGCGGCAACCCCACCCGCGATTCGCTGCAGACGCTGCTCGCCGCGCTGGAAGGCGGAAAGCACGGCCTCTCCTTCGCCAGCGGCCTCGCCGCGGAAGACACCCTGCTCCGCGCAGCGCTCTCGCCCGGAGACCACATCGTGATGGGCAATGACGTCTACGGCGGCACCCACCGGCTGATCGAGCGGGTGCACGGGGCGTGGGGCGTGCGCAACAGCGTCGTGGACATGTCGAACCTGCGAGCGGTCGAGCAGGCCATCATCCCCGGCGAGACCAAGATGCTGTGGATCGAGACCCCGAGCAACCCGATGATGAAGATCAGCGATATCGCCGAACTCGCCGATATCGGCCACCGCGCCGGGCTGATCGTCGTCGTCGACAACACGTTCGCCTCGCCCGCCCTGCAGCGCCCGCTCACCCTTGGCGCCGATGTGGTGGTGCACTCGACGACCAAGTACCTCGGCGGCCACTCTGACGTGCTGGGCGGCGCGCTCATCATCGACGACGACGAATTGTTCGAGAAGGCGAAGTTCCTGCAGTTCGCCGCGGGACCGGTGTCGGCGCCGCTCGACGCGTGGCTCACGACTCGCGGCATCAAGACCCTGGCGGTGCGGATGGAACGCCACTGCAGCAACGCGCAGGCCATCGCGGAGCACCTGGTGGGGCATCCGTCGCTGGAGGCGGTGTACTACCCGGGCCTGCCCGGGCACCCGGGGCACGCCCTCGCCGCCCAGCAGATGAGCGGTTTCGGCGGCATGCTCTCGCTGGCTTTCGTCGGTGGCGGCAAGGCGGCGCGAACCTTCGCCGAGTCGACGCACCTGTTCCAGCTCGCGGAGTCGCTCGGCGGGGTGGAGTCGCTGGTGAACTACCCGTCCGAGATGACCCACGCTTCGGTGCGGGGAACCGAGCTCGAGGTGCCGGAGAACATCGTGCGGCTCTCCGTCGGGATCGAAGACGTCGGGGACCTGATCGACGACCTCGACCGGGCATTGCCCAAGAAGAAGCGCTAGGACGGCGTACCCGCGGGCCGGGCCCTCGGCATGCCTCACAGCTGAATCACAGGAATAGGGCCCGGTTCCTTCGGCTTGCTTCCAGCATGCCCCCTCGCACTCCTGCCGATTCCACGCGCCGTCCGTTGCGTCGCCTACGCCCCCGCCTGACCTGGACGATCGCAATTGTGGCGGTCCTCGCGATCGCTGGAACGACCTGGGGGGCGGTCGCCGCGTCATCGGGGGGCGACGCCCGCGCCGCGGCGTCTGCGGCCGAGGTGAGCCGGTCGGTGCTCGCCGCAGACACCCGGATGGGCGCCGTCGAGATCTCGGCGCGCGATCTGGCGCCGATGCGGTCCTTCTACGCCGACGCAGTCGGGCTGGATGTGCTGGCGGAGGGCGACCAGGTGCTCTCGCTCGGCTCCGACGGGGAGGAACTCGTGCGCGTGGTGCCGAGTGACAGCCCCGCCGCGACTGCGACCGACGCAGGGCTGTACCATACCGCCATCCTCTTCCCGGATGCGGCATCGCTTGCCGGCACCCTGCAGAACCTCGCCCGCGTCGCGCCCCAGCGCTACCAGGGCAGCGCCGATCACCTCGTCAGCCTGGCGTTCTACTTCGGGGACCCTGAGGGCAACGGTGTGGAACTCTATGTCGACACGCCTCGCGACCAATGGGAATGGACCGACGGGCGGGTGCGCATGGGCGCGGCGGCACTGGATCCGAACCGGTTCATCGCGGACCACCTCGGCACCGCGCCGGCTTCCCCGGCGACGGTGGGGCATGTGCACCTCAAGGTCGGCGATCTCGCGGCGGCGCGCGCGTTCTACGTGGACGCGCTCGGCTTCGCCGTGACCAGCGAGACCAACGGCGCACTCTTCATGTCCGCGGGCGGCTACCACCATCACCTGGCGGCCAACACCTGGGGCAGTGCCGGCGCCGGCGTGCGCGGTGACACCCTCGGGTTGGCGGAGTTCGCGGTGCTGTTGCCGGATGCCGGCGAGCTGGAGGCCGCGGCGACCCGGCTCGACGGCGCCCGGATCACCTATGAGCGAGGCGATAGTTCGCTCACGGTCGGCGACCCGTGGGGAAACGCGGTGCGTCTCACCGTCGCGGCGTAGCCGACGCGTGGGCGCGGGAGCGCGCTTCTCGCAGCGCTCTCCGGTGGTCGTCCGTCGCCGCCCTTCCGCCGCTCCTCGGGGCTCCGCGGGCCCCGAATGGGCCGTGCGCAGGATGGCAGGATCTGAACGAAGTATGTCAACTCTGCCATCTTGGAGCCCTCGCCTGACCGGCATGATGGTCTGGTGACCATCTCCACGACCAAGCCGGCAGGCGCATCCGCTCTCGGCAGTACCGTCAGCAGCACGGATGCCCGCCCGGCGCACGCAGGACGCCTCGGATTGGTGCAGGGTACGGCCCTGTACATCGCGTCGGTGCTCGGCACCGGCATCCTGGTACTACCGGGCCTGGCGGCGACGGCAGCCGGGCCGGCGTCGATGGTCTCCGTGCTCGCCGTGTTCTTCCTCTCCATCCCACTGGCCGGCACCTTCGCCGCGCTGGCCAGCCGGTACCCGGACCCGGGCGGCGTGGCGAGTTACGTGCGACGGGCGCTCGGCCAGACCTGGGCACGGATGGCCGGATACTGGTTCTTCTTCGGCGTGGCCGCGGGCGCCCCGGTGGTCGCCATGCTCGGTGCCGAGTACGTGGTGGCCATCGTCGGCGCCGACCATGGAACGGTTATCTGGGTGGCGCTGGCGATCTTCGTGCCGCCGCTGGTGTTCAACTACTTCGGGTTGCGGGTGTCCGGCGTGGTGCAGCTCGTGCTCACCGGCGCACTCCTGTTCGTCGTGATCGGCGTTGTGGCCGTGGCGTTCCCGGCCGCGAACCCGGCGAACTTCGAGCCGTTCCTGCCTAACGGGTGGGGCGGCGTCGGCACGGCGATCAGCCTCTTCGTCTGGGCGTTCGCCGGTTGGGAGATCGGAACCCACATCTCCGGGGAGTTCCGCAATCCCCGCCGCGTCATCCCGATCGCGACGGGCATCGCCCTCGTCGTCGTCGGCGCAGCGTACCTGGTGCTCCAGTACGTCACGGTGGCGGTGCTCGGCGAATCCGCTGGAACCGGGCAAGTGCCGCTCCTGGACCTGGTCAGCGGCTCCGCTCTCGGCATCGGCCCGGTCTTCGTCGCCGTCATCGCCGCGATCGTGGCGCTCGGGGTGCTGAACGTGTACCTCGGCGCCTTCGCAAAGCTCGGGGCATCGCTCGGGCGGGACGGCGACCTGCCGCGCTGGTTGGCTCGTGGTGTCGAGTCCGGCGGCGTGCCGCGACGGAGCCTGTCGGTCGTCGCCGTGCTCTGCGCGATCTACTTCGTCCTGATGGTCGGGCAAGGCCTCACTCTCACCCCGTTCATCCTGATCCACACCAGCTCCATGGTCGCGATCTATGCCCTCGGCATGATCGCGGCCGTGCGGCTCCTCGAGCGCTGGACGCCCGGCTGGTGGATGGCCGTCGTCTCGGTTGTGCTCACCTTCGGCCTGCTGGTCCTGGCCGGGACAAACCTGCTCGTTCCCGCCGCGCTCGCCGCGCTGGCAGTCCTCGTCGCCGTGGCCAAGCGCCGCGAGGCCAAGCGCGGCGAGGCCAAGCGCGGCCGTCCCACGCGCGGCACTCCCACGCCGCCGCCCACAGCCCCGAGGAAACGAGCCGCTTGATGCCCCACAGCCAGGTCACCGCACCAGATCCTGCGACAACGGATGCTGCCCCACAGTCACCCGCGACGAGCGCCACGCCGAACCCCACGCACTCCCGCGCGACGCCCGCCACTCCGGCTGCCCCGCCGGACCCCACGCAGTCCCGCGCGACGCCCGCCACTCCGGCTGCCCCGCCGGACCCCACGCAGTCCCGCGCGACGCCCGCCACTCCGGCTGCCCCGCCGGACCCCACGCAGTCCCGCGCGACGCCTCCCGGTAGTCGCTTCGTCGACCTGAGTCACGACATCCGGGCCGGGCTCGTCACCTATCCCGGCCTGCCGGCCCCGGTGATCACGCCGCACCTCACCCGGAGCGATTCGCGCGACCACTACGCGCCGGGCACCGAGTTCGCGATGGACCTGATCACGCTCATCGGCAATACCGGCACGTACGTCGACAGCCCGTTCCACCGTTACGAGGGTGGAATCGACCTGGCCGGCCTTCCGCTGGAGTCGCTGGTGGACCTGCCGGCCGAGGTGTTCCATCTTGCCGACCAGTTCGCGTCGGACGCGGACCCCGCGGCCGATGCGGCCGATGCGGCCGATGCGGCTGACGCGCCCACTGAGGCCGAGGCGGCTGATGCGGCTGATGCGCCCAATGCGGTCGACCTGGCCGACGTCGCCGTCGCGCGGGGGATCGGCGCCGAGGTGCTTGCCGGCCGCGAACTGGTCGGAAGGGCCGTGCTGCTCCACACCGGTTGGGACCGTCACTTCGGTGGGCCCGCATACGCCGCCGGGGCGCCATTTCTTAGCGCGGAGGGCGCGCAGTTCCTGGTCGAGGCCGGGGTCGCCCTGGTGGGAATCGACTCGCTCAATATCGACGACACCGAATCCGGCGGGGAGCGACCGGCGCATTCGCTGCTCCTGGCTGCTGGGATTCCCGTGGTCGAGCACCTGACCAACCTGGGACAGCTCCCGTCACACGGCATGCGGTTCACCGCCGTGCCGCCGAAGATCGTCGGGTTCGGCACCTTCCCGGTTCGCGCGTTCGCCCGGTCCTAACCGGACGCGTGCCGCGCCGGCGCCGGGGGTTGCGCGGGGCGCCTGATCCGACACGGCGGTGTGGCCGGGCACCCGGTATCGCGCTGGGCGCGCGATATTTCGGGAGCCCGACGCGTTTTCGCGCGCCCGGGCGGAGGCGAGCTGGGCGGGGGGAGGCCTGCTGTACGAGCCGCGTCGGACGTGTGCGGCCCCGGGCGCCAGGCACCGGGTGCTGTCCGGGGCGCCGGGGTTGTGCGGGGCGCCTCATCCGACACGGCGGTGGGGCCCGGGCACCCGGTATTGCGTGGGGCGCGCGATATTTCGGGTGCCCGACGCGTTTTCGCGCGCCCGGGGGTGGGGAGGGCTTGCCGGACGCATGCTGCGTCGGACGTGCGCCGCGCCCGGCGCATGCTAGGTCGGACGTGTGCGGCGCCGGGCGTTTGCGGCGCCGGGCGCCGGGGGCTGTCGAGACAGCGGGGGTTGTGCGGGGCGCCTCATCCGACACGGCGGTGGGGCCCGGGCACCCGGTAGCGCGTGGGGCGCGCGATATTTCGGGTGCCTGGCGCGTTTTCGCGCGCCGGGGTGGCGGGGCGGCCCGTCGCTCGCGCGCAGCGGAAGCGTGCCGGGCGCGCACTCCAAACGGACGTATGCGGCGCCGGGCATATGACGTGTCCACTGCGACGGCACGCCATGTGACTGTCACAACCGCACTCGCCGGGTGTCCGCGCGGCATGCATAATTGACCTGCGTTCACATTTGTGACCGTGCACATTGCAGCAAGGTCGACACGTGACAACGGAACCGCCGAAGGGCCGCGCGCCCAGTATCCGCGACGTCGCGCGCCTGGCCGGCGTGTCTCACCAGACCGTGTCGCGAGTGCTCAACAATCACCCGAGCATCCGTGAGTCGACCAAGCTGCGCGTGCAGCAGGTGATGGATGAGCTGAAGTACCGGCCCAACCGCGCCGCCCGCGCCCTGGTCAAGGGACGGTCGCGCACGATCGGCGTGATCTCCGCCTCCAGCTCGGAGTACGGGCCGGCCAGCAGCATCGCGGCGATCCAGGACGCAGCCCGCGCGGCCGGCTACTACGTGAACACTGCGAATCTCACCTCGGTGGATCGCCCATCGATCGAAGCGGCGATCGACCACCTGATGTACCAGGCCGTCGAGGGAATCGTGGTGATCGCACCCCAGGTCCGGGTGTTCGACGCCCTCGAAGACATGCTGCTTGACGTACCTTTCGTCACCCTGCAGTCCACCGGTCGGCTCGACGATCATGCCCTGTCGGTCGACCAGATCGCCGGCGCCCGCCTGGCCACTCGGCACCTGATCGAGCTTGGGCACCGGTCGATCTACCACCTCGCGGGACCGCAGGACTGGATCGAAGCCGAGGCCCGCATGCGCGGGTTCCTCGAGGAGATGGGGGCGATGGACGTGCCGACCACTGCGCCGATCCTGGGGGACTGGACCGCCGACTTCGGTTTCTACGCCGGCCGTGAGCTGCTCCGGGTGCGTGACTTCACCGCGATCTTCTCCTCCAACGACCAGATGGCGCTCGGGCTGATCCACGCTATTCGTGAGGCAGGACTGACCGTTCCAGGTGATATCAGCATCATCGGCTTCGACGACATCCCTGAGGCGCGGCACTTCTGGCCGCCGCTGACCACGGTGCGGCAGGACTTCGCCGAACTCGGCCGCCGGAGCATCGCCCTCCTGCTCAGTGAGCTCGCCGGCGAACGCAGCACGGCCTACGTCGGAACCATCCAGCCTGAGCTGATTGTGCGCGCGTCGACCGGTCCGCCCTCGTTCTAGTCCCGTTGGGCGCGGGCTCGGCCAGTTACCGAACCGAGACAATTCCAACTTGACAGACGATTCCCGAATGCGGCTAACATAGGCAGACCGCAAATGTGACCGTTCACATTCTGGTGTTTCCGGCCACACGGGCCGCCAGCACCGTCAGGGCACAAGCCCGAGGCATCCGCTAGACCGCACCGGACAAAGGAGTCGATTCGTGAGCACGAGCGCCGAGCAGCACACGGCAGAGGCACATCCGTCGGCCCCCATTGCCGCACCCGAGCTCGACTCCTACGTGATCGGCGTCGACTTCGGAACCCTGTCCGGACGCGCCGTCGTGGTGCGAGTCTCCGACGGCGCCGAACTCGGCTCGGCCGTGCTCGACTACCCGCACGCCGTGATGGACACCACGCTGATCGCTACCGGGCAACAGCTGCCACCCGACTGGGCACTCCAGGTCCCGCAGGACTACGTCGACGTGCTGAAGGCCGCCGTGCCCGCCGCCGTGCTGGACGCCGGCATCGACAAATCCCGGGTGATCGGTATCGCAACCGACTTCACCGCGTGCACGATGGTGCCAACCCTGGCCGACGGCACCCCGCTGTGCGAGCTGCCCGAGTACGCCGGCCGCCCGCACGCCTACGTCAAGCTGTGGAAGCACCACGCCGCCCAGCCGCAGGCCGACCGGATCAACGACCTGGCCCGCGAACGCGGCGAGAGCTGGCTGCCCCGCTATGGCGGACTCATCTCCAGCGAATGGGAGTTCGCCAAGGGCCTCCAGCTGCTCGAGGAGGATCGCGAACTCTACGACCGCATGGAGCACTGGGTGGAGGCGGCTGACTGGATAGTCTGGCAGCTCACCGGCCGCTACGTGCGGAACGCGTGCACCGCCGGCTACAAGGGAATCCTGCAGGACGGCCAGTACCCGAGCGAAGCCTTCCTCGGCGCGCTGAACCCCGACTTCGCCGCATTCGCAACCGACAAGGTGGCCCACGAGATCGGCCAGCTCGGGTCAGCGGCCGGCACCCTCAGCGCGCAAGCCGCCGAATGGACCGGCCTGCCCGAAGGCATCGCGGTCGCCGTCGGAAACGTCGACGCCCACGTCACCGCCCCGGCGGCGCAAGCGGTGGAACCCGGCCAGATGGTCGCCATCATGGGAACCAGCACCTGCCACGTGATGAACTCCGACCTCCTCACCGAGGTCCCCGGAATGTGCGGCGTCGTCGACGGCGGCATCGTCGCGGGCCGCTACGGCTATGAAGCCGGCCAGTCCGGTGTCGGCGACATCTTCGCCTGGTACGTCAACAACCAGGTGCCCGCTGCCTATTTCGGGGCAGCGGCGGCAGCCGGGCAGAGCATCCACCAATACCTCACCGACCTGGCAGCGGATGCCCCGGCCGGCGCCCACGGACTCGTCGCGCTGGACTGGCACAGCGGCAACCGCTCGGTCCTGGTCGACCACGAACTCTCCGGCGTCGTCATCGGCGCCACCCTCACCACCCGCGCTGAGGAGGTCTACCGGGCGCTGCTGGAGGCGACAGCCTTCGGAACCCGCACCATCGTCGAAACCTTCAACGCCAGCGGGGTTCCGGTCACCGAATTCATCGTCGCGGGCGGCCTGCTCAAGAACCGGTTCCTCATGCAGACCTACAGCGACGTCCTGCGCCTGCCGATCTCCACCATCGCCAGCGACCAGGGCCCGGCGCTCGGCTCGGCCATCCACGCGGCCGTCGCCGCCGGGGCCTACCCCGACGTGCGCGCCGCGGGAGCCGCGATGGGAAAGGTCAACACGAACGTCTTCACGCCGAACGAAGAGTCGGCGCGTGCCTACGACCGCCTGTTCGCCGAATACACGCTGCTGCACGACTACTTCGGCCGCGGTGCCAATGACGTGATGCACCGTCTCAAGGCGCTGAAACGCGAGGCGATGCAGCCGGCGGCCGTCGGGCAGTTCGCGACAGGGACCGCGACCACCACGGGCACCCCGAGCGCCCCGACCGCCCCGGCAACCGACGCGGACGCCGACGCCGTCGCGGGGATCCGCGCGTGAGCAGCTACGGGCCCCAGGTCGAAGTCGCCATCGCGCGGGTGCGCTCCGACATCGCGAAACTACACGGCGAACTGGTGCGCAACAACCTGGTGGTCTGGACCGGTGGCAACGTCTCCGGCCGGGTACCGGGCGCCGACCTGTTCGTGATCAAGCCCAGCGGCGTCGACTACGCCGAGCTCGCCCCGGAGAACATGATCCTGTGCGACCTCGACGGCGTGGTGATTCCCGGCACTCCCGGCGCGGAGCGCTCGCCCTCCAGCGACACCGCCGCGCATGCATACGTCTACCGGAATATGCCCGACATTGGCGGGGTCGTGCACACGCACTCGGCCTACGCCACCGCCTGGGCCGCCCGTGGTGAGGCCATCCCCTGCGTCATCACCGCGATGGCGGACGAGTTCGGCGGGGACATCCCGGTCGGCCCGTTCGCCATCATCGGCGATGACTCAATCGGGCGGGGTATTGTCGACACGCTCGCCGGTCACCGCTCCCGGGCTGTGCTGATGCAGAACCACGGGCCGTTCACGATCGGCACCGACGCCCGCGACGCCGTCAAGGCCGCGGTCATGGTCGAGGACGTCGCCCGGACCGTGCACCTGGCGCGGCAGGGCGGCGAGCTTGTCCCGATTCCGCAAGCCGCGGTCGACTCCCTCTTCAACCGCTACCAGAACGTCTACGGACAAGCACCGCAAGGAGCCCTGCAGTAATGCCCACCCTCTCTACCACGCTCGACCACTATGAAGTCTGGTTCCTCACCGGCAGCCAGAACCTGTACGGAGAGGAGACCCTCCGCCAGGTCGCCGAGCAGTCCCAGGAGATCGCGCGGGCGCTCGAGAACGCCGGCGACATCCCGGTGAAGATCGTCTGGAAGCCGGTCCTGAAAGACTCCGAGTCCATCCGTCGCGCCGCCCTCGACGCCAACTCGGCCGATCAGGTGATCGGCCTGATCGCGTGGATGCACACGTTCTCGCCGGCCAAGATGTGGATCGCCGGCCTCGACGCCCTCCAGAAGCCGCTGCTGCACCTGCACACCCAGGCCAACGTCGAGCTGCCCTGGGCCGACATCGACTTCGACTTCATGAACCTCAACCAGGCCGCGCACGGTGACCGGGAGTTCGGTTACATCCAGACCCGTCTCGGCGTTGCCCGCAAGACCGTGGTCGGCCACGTCTCCAACCCGGCCGTCACCGCGCAGATCGGCTCCTGGACCCGGGCAGCGGCCGGCTGGGCCGCGTCGCGCAGCCTCAAGCTCGCCCGCTTCGGGGACAACATGCGCTACGTCGCCGTGACCGAGGGCGACAAGACAGAAGCCGAGCTGCGCTTCGGGGTGCAGGTCAACACCTGGGCCGTCAACGAACTGGCGGAGGCCGTGCACGCGTCGACCGACGCGGACATCGACACGCTGGTGGCCGAGTACGAAGACCTCTACGACGTCGCGCCGGAACTCCGCGCGGGCGGCGACCGCCACGACTCGCTCCGGTACGGTGCGGCGATCGAGCTGGGCCTCACGTCCTTCCTCGAGGAAGGCGGCTTCGGCGCGTTCACCACGAGCTTCGAAGACCTCGGCGCGCTCCGCCAGCTGCCCGGCCTCGCCGTGCAACGGCTGATGGCCGAGGGCTACGGCTTCGGTGCGGAAGGCGACTGGAAGACATCCGTTCTGGTGCGCATCGCCAACGTCATGGGTGCGGGCCTTCCGGGCGGAGCCAGCCTGATGGAGGACTACACGTATCACCTGGTGCCCGGACAGGAGCTCATCCTCGGCGCCCACATGCTCGAGGTCAGCCCCTCGCTCACCACGGCCAAGCCGAGCCTGGAGATCCACCCGCTCGGCATCGGCGGCAAGGAAGACCCGGTTCGCCTGGTCTTCAATACGGATGCCGGCCCCGCCGTTGTCGTCGCACTCTCGGACATGCGTGACCGGTTCCGGCTGGTCGCCAATGTCGTGGAGGTCGTCGCCCCGACCGCGGACCTCCCGAACCTCCCGGTCGGCCGCGCCGTGTGGCGCCCGGAACCCGACTTCGCCACCTCCGCCGCCGCCTGGCTCACCGCCGGCGCTGCCCACCACACCGTGATGTCGACTGCCGTCGGCATCGAGGTGTTCCAGGATTTCGCCGAGATCGCTCGCACCGAGCTTCTCGTGATCGATAAAGCCACCACCCTGCGCGACTTCACGCGCGAGGTGCGTTGGAACCAGGCCTACTACCGGTTGGCACAAGGCCTGTAACACCCCTGTTCACCGAACACATCCGCATCAATGTCGATTACAGAAACAGAAACACGAAAGGGAACACAGTGAAGAAGAGAGCAATTCTCGCAACGCTGGCCGCTGGCGCCATGCTGGTCTCGCTGGCCGGTTGTGCCAACGGAGCCGCAAGCGGCGACGGTGCTGGCAAGGGCGACGGCGGACTCGTCGGCGTTGCCATGCCGACGAAGTCGTCGGAGCGCTGGATCAAGGACGGCGACTCGATCAAGAAGCAGCTGGAAGACCAGGGCTTCAAGGTCGACCTGCAGTACGCAGAAGACGACATCCCCACCCAGGTCTCGCAGATCGAGAACATGATCACCAAGGGCGCTGAAGTCCTGATCATCGCCTCGATCGACGGCACCACGCTCACCAGCGTGCTGCAGGAGGCCAAGGACGGCGACATCCCCGTCATCGCCTACGACCGCCTGATCCGCGACTCCAAGAACGTCGACTACTACGCCACCTTCGACAACTTCAAGGTCGGACAGCAGCAGGCCTGGTCGCTCCTGAACGGCCTCGGCCTGACGGACCTCGAGGGCAAGCCGGTCGACGGCGCCCCCGCAGGCCCCTTCAACGTCGAACTGTTCGCCGGGAGCCCCGACGACAACAACGCCACCTTCTTCTTCAACGGTGCAATGGATGTCCTCCAGCCGCTGATCGACGCCGGCACGCTCGTTGTCAAGAGCAAGCAGACCGACTTCAACACGGTCGCCACGCTGCGCTGGGACGGCGAAGTCGCCCAGAAGCGCATGGAGAACATCCTGACGTCGACCTACTCGGACGGCAGCAAGGTGCAGGGCATCCTCGCCCCGTACGACGGCCTGTCCCGCGGCATCATCTCCGCGCTGACAGACGCCGGCTACAGCACGGGCGACCAGTGGCCGGTCATCACCGGCCAGGACGCCGAGCTCGACTCGGTGAAGGCCATCAACTCCGGCGAGCAGTACGCCACCATCTTCAAGGACACCCGCGAACTCGCCAAGGTTGCCGTTGAGATGACTGTTGCCGTCCTCGGCGGCGACAAGCCGACCGTCAACGACACCAAGACGTACGACAACGGCAAGAAGGTCGTTCCGTCGATGCTGCTCGACCCCACGATCGTGGTCAAGGACAACATCAAGAAGGCACTCGTCGACAGCGACTACTGGACCCAGGCCGAAATCGACGGCTAGTCAGTACCGCTGACCTGCCGGTGGGGGGACTACGGTCTCCCCACCGGAAGGTCGGAGCCCACCGCTCCACCGGCTCATCCCGCTCCAACTGCTCGAACCGCTCTAACTGAGAGAGGCACGCACGTGACCACCAACATTCTCGAGATGCGCAACATCACCAAGACGTTCCCCGGCGTCAAGGCGTTGCAGGACGTCACCCTTGATGTCGCCCGCGGCGAGATCCACGCCATCTGCGGGGAGAACGGCGCTGGCAAGTCCACCCTCATGAAGGTCCTGAGCGGCGTCTACCCGCACGGCACCTACACCGGCGACATCGTCTTCGAAGACGAGGTCGTCGCCTTCCGCGACATCCGTGACAGCGAGGCCAAGGGCATCGTCATCATCCACCAGGAGCTGGCCCTCAGCCCCTACCTCTCTATTGCGGAGAACATCTTCCTCAACAACGAACAGCGCGGCGGTCTCGGGCTGATCGACTGGAACAAGACCAACCATGAGGCGGCAAAGCTGCTCGCCCGGGTCGGCCTCAAGGAGAACCCCACCACCAAGGTGCTCGACATCGGCGTCGGCAAGCAGCAGTTGGTGGAAATCGCCAAGGCGCTCTCGAAGCGGGTGAAGCTTCTCATTCTGGACGAGCCGACCGCGGCGCTGAACGATGAGGACTCCGACCACCTGCTGGACCTGATCCTGCACCTCAAGGGCCAGGGCATCACGTCGATCATCATCAGCCACAAGCTCAACGAGATCAAGAAGATCGCCGACTCGGTAACGGTCATCCGCGACGGCAAGGCCATCGAGACGATGGCCAAGCAGGACGTCACCGAAGACCGCATCATCAAGGACATGGTCGGCCGGGACCTCGAACACCGCTACCCGGACCACACGCCGAACATCGGCGAAGAGATCCTCCGGGTGGAGGACTGGACAGCCCACCACCCGCAGGACGTGACCCGGGTGATGGTCGACAAGGTGAACCTGAACGTGCGCCGCGGCGAAATCGTCGGCATCGCGGGCCTGATGGGCGCCGGGCGCACCGAATTCGCGATGAGCCTGTTCGGCCGCACCTACGGCACGCGCATCTCCGGCAAGGTCTTCAAGAACGGCACCGAGATCAAGACCCGCACCGTCTCGGAGGCGATCGACAACGGCCTCGCCTACGCCACCGAGGACCGCAAGCAGTATGGCCTCAACCTGATCGAGGACATCCAGCGCAACATCTCCATGGCATCGCTGGGCAAACTGACCCGCCGCGGCCTGGTCGACGGCAACGAAGAGTTCAAGATCGCCAACGAGTACCGCAAGAGCATGAACATCAAGGCTCCGTCGGTGCTGGCCAAGACCGGGAAACTCTCCGGCGGCAACCAGCAGAAGGTGGTGCTGTCGAAATGGATCTACTCAGACCCCGACGTGCTCATCCTCGACGAACCGACACGCGGAATCGACGTCGGCGCCAAGTACGAGATCTACGCGATCATCAACGCGCTTGCGGCGCAGGGCAAGGGGATCATCGTGATCTCGTCCGAGCTGCCGGAGCTGATCGGCATCACCGACCGCATCTACACACTTTCCGAGGGCACCATCACGGGCGAGTTCCCGATCAAGGATGCGACCCCGGAAATCCTCATCAAGCACATGACAATGGAAAAGGCCCGCTAGCGCCCGGCGCTCTCGGATAAGGAGAAACGTCTTATGAGTGATCTCGACACGAAACCGGCGACCGCGACCGCCGCCGGCGCGCAGGTGAACCCCAGCACGTCCAAGGCGGCATCCTGGTTCACCCACCTGGCCTCCGACCTCGGCCGGAACGGCATCTTCATCGCGCTGATCGTGGTGGTGGTGCTGTTCAGCATCATGACCGACGGCATCCTGCTCCGCCCGCAGAACATCTCCAACCTGATCGTGCAGAACGGCTACATCCTGGTCCTCGCGGTCGGCATGGTGATGGTCATCATCGCCGGGCACATCGACCTCTCCGTCGGTTCGGTGGCGGCGTTCGTCGGCGCGGTATCCGGTGTCTTCGCCGTGAACTGGGGGCTGCCGTGGTGGCTGGCGATCGTCCTGTCGCTCCTGGTCGGCGCCCTGGTCGGCGTCTGGCAGGGCTTCTGGATCGCCTTCGTCGGCATCCCGGCGTTCATCGTGACGCTGGCCGGCATGCTGATCTTCCGAGGCCTCGCGCTGGCGGTTCTCGGCAACGCCAACATCGGCTCCTTCCCGGCCGAATACCGCGCCCTCGGAAACGGATTCCTGAACAACGTCTTCGGCGAGTTCGAACTGGACCCGCTGACCCTCGGTATCGCGGCGATCGCGGTCATCGCGTTGATCGTGCAGCAGGTGCGCACCCGCACGGGACGCGCCAAGTACGGCCAGGAGGTCGAGCCGATCGTCTGGTTCGTCACCAAGCTGGTGCTGATCACCGTGGTCATCGGCCTGTTCTCCTGGGCGCTCGCCTCGTACAAGGGCATCCCGGTGACGCTGATCGTGCTGGCCGTGCTGGTGATGGTCTACGGCATCGTGATGAACCGCACCGTGTTCGGCCGCCACATCTACGCCATCGGCGGCAACCTCCACGCCGCGGAACTTTCCGGCATCAAGACCCGCAACGTCTCGTTCTGGCTGTTCGTGAACATGGGCGTGCTCGCCGCCCTGGCCGGGCTGATCTTCACCGCCCGCCTCAACCTGGCCGGCCCGAAGGCCGGTGACGGCTTCGAGCTCGAGGCCATCTCCGCCGCGTTCATCGGTGGGGCCGCGGTGCAGGGCGGCGTCGGCACGATCGGCGGCGCGATCATCGGTGGCCTGATCATCGGCGTGCTGAACAACGGCATGTCCATCATGGGCATCGGTATCGAGTGGCAGCAGGCCGTCAAGGGCCTGGTGCTGTTGCTCGCCGTGGCGTTCGACGTGTACAACAAGCGCCGGTCGGGCGGCCGCTGACGCGGCATCCGCTCGCGCGGCATCCGCTCGCGCGGCATCCGCTCGCATTGTCGGGCCCCGGTCGTCGGTGACGACCGGGGCCTTTGCGCGTGACCGTCGATGCTCGGTACATCCCGCGCCCGGGCGGGATCTCCGGGTGGGGTCTCCGGGTGGAGTCTCCGTGCGGCGGCCGTGCGGCGGCATCCGCTGGCCAAAGTCCTCCACAGCGGATGCCTCGCACGGGTTGTCCACAGAACGCTGGCCCGGGCGGCAGACGAGGATTGCCGGCAGGGCACCCTGAGGTGTGCACGAAATCCTCGAAACGGCCGCACTCCAGACCGGAGGCCTCATCACGACTTCGGCGCTGCGCCGGATCGGCGGTCCATCGCACACCGCCGAGACCATGATCGCGCGCGGTGAGCTGGTTCGTGTCGCTCACGGGATCTACGTCGACGGTGGGACCTGGAGAGCGGTTTCGGCGGAGGAGCGGTATCGCCTCTTCGTTCGGGCCAATGCCCTGCTCGGCCGGCGCCCCGCCGTGGTCTCCCACCTGTCCGCCGCGGTTCTGCACGGCCTTCCGACGATCGGTGGCTGGCCGAAAACGCTGCACACGATTGATAACGATGCGACAGGCGGAAGCAACGCCCGGTTCACGACCAGGCATCGCAACGTCGTTCCGCCGGACATTGTGCACATCACGGGGTTGCCCGTGACGTCATTGGCGCGCACGCTGGTCGACGTTGCAAGCAGCTCCAGTTTCCTTATTGCCGTGACGATGATCGATCATGCGCTTCGCGTCGAGCTCGAACGGGTGGCACACGACGGTTCCGGAACCGTCGGTGCAGCGGCGCTCACGAAGGACGATCTCCACACCGAACTCGTCGCCGTGCACCCCCGGTTCGGCGCGAGGCAGGCCGCGCACGCCATCGAGTTCGCGAACCCGCTGGCGGCCAACCCCGGGGAGACCATGGGGCGGGTGCGGATGTTCCAGCTGGGGTTCGAGGTTCCGGAGCTGCAGGTCCATTTCAGTATCAAGGGCAAGGACTATTGGGTGGACTATTTCTGGCGTCGCATCCGCAAGGTCGGCGAATTCGACGGTGACGTGAAGTACACCCGCGGAATGGTGCTCGGGGACCGCGATCCGTCAGAGATCGTCGTCAGCGAGAAGAGGCGCGAGGACATCCTCCGTCAACATGTGAACAGCTTCGACAGGTGGGACTGGAACACCGCCCTGTCTCCTCGCCGGTTCTACGAGTTCCTCTCCGAGCACGGAGTGCCGCGCGCCTGAACCTTGAAGGGCGGCGCCGCGGACGCGCACTGTGCGGCGCAGGGGGCGGAGTGCGGGGCGCGGGATGTCGCACTGGGCGCGGGATATCGCGCTGGGCGCGCGGGATATCGGGTGCCGGATGCGATTTCGCGCGCCCAACGCGAGGCGGCGCGCGGCGACGCCGCCGTGGCCGGGTGCACGCACGGGCCGCTGGCTTGACGGTACAGGCGCCGGGCGAGGAGGGCGGAGAGCCGGGGCGCGGGATATCGCGCTGGGCGCGCGGGATATCGGGTGCCGGATGCGATTTCGCGCGCCCAACGCGGGGGTCGCAACGGCGCGACTCGGCGGCGCGCGTGCACTCGGCGGCTTGCCGCACGGGAATGTCGGTGGTCGGTGGGACACTTCCGGCACACGAGAACGGCGCGCACCCGGCGACACGCCGACGCTGATTCCACAGGGCGAAAAGTATCCGATTGCCCACCTGTGGATAACTCGGACGGATGCCGCGTCAAATCGCCGAAGCGGCATCCGCTGGCCTGTTGAAAACGGGTGCATAACCTGTAGAAAACTACATAAATGTAATTACTGCATGTAGTGGCTGTTCCTATTGGGAATCACTAGATGTAGTATTAGAAGTCCAGTACGGCACTACCGCCGCACCCCAAATCAATCACATTGTGAACGACTTATTCGGGCGTATTCCGAATGACGAGAAGGGCCCCTACAGATGGCAATCACGGTCTACACGAAGCCTTCCTGTGTCCAGTGCACGGCGACGTACCGCGCCTTGGACAGCAAGGGCATCGAGTACGAGGTACTCGACCTCTCGGCTGACGAGAACGCACTCGAAGCGGTCAAGGCCCTGGGCTACCTGCAGGCTCCCGTTGTGATCACCGACGAGGACCACTGGTCGGGCTTCCGCCCCGACAAGATCCAGGAACTCGCCGACCGCCTCGCGTAGTCGGAAGCGGCTCCTGTAATCGAGGGGGTGACTGATGACCGAACTCGTCTATTTCTCCAGCGTTTCGGGCAACACTCACCGCTTCGTTCAGAAGCTGGGTCGACCGGCCACGCGCATCCCGCTGTACGCCAGGGATGAGCCGTTGCGCGTCGACAAGCCGTACGTGTTGTGCCTGCCGACCTATGGCGGGGGCAACGGCAACGGTGCGGTTCCCAAGCAGGTGATCAGGTTCCTCAATGATGAACAGAACCGGTCGCTGATCAGGGGCGTCATCGGTGCCGGCAACACCAATTTCGGCGAGGCCTTCTGCCTCGCGGGGGACATCATCGCTGCCAAGTGCAAGGTGCCCCACCTGTATCGCTTTGAAGTATTTGGAACACCGGATGATGTGCGCATCGTTCACGACGGATTGGAATCGTTTTGGAGTCAACAGCTGTGAAGATCACACCGATCGAAGCGCCCACGGTGGGAATGGACTATCACTCCCTCAACGCCATGCTCAACCTGTACGGCCCGAGCGGGGAGATCCAGTTCGACAAGGACCGTGAGGCGGCACGCGAGTACTTCCTGCAGCACGTGAACCAGAACACGGTGTTCTTCCACAGCCTCAAGGAACGACTCGACTACCTGGTCGAGAAGGAGTACTACGAGCAGGCCGTGCTCGACCAGTACTCATTCGAGTTCATCACCAAGCTCAACGACCTCGCGTACTCGAAGAAGTTCCGCTTCTCCACCTTCCTCGGTGCGTTCAAGTACTACACCTCCTACACGCTGAAGACGTTCGACGGAAAGCGCTACCTCGAGCGGTTCGAAGACCGTGTCGTGATGACCGCGCTCGGGCTGGCCGCGGGCGACGAGGCCCTCGCGGTGAGCCTGGTCGAGGAGATCATCGCCGGCCGCTTCCAGCCGGCGACCCCCACCTTCCTCAACTCCGGCAAGGCGCAGCGCGGTGAGCTCGTCTCCTGCTTCCTGCTCCGCATCGAAGACAACATGGAGTCGATCTCCCGCGGCATCAACTCGTCGCTGCAGCTCTCCAAGCGCGGCGGCGGCGTCGCCCTGCTGCTCTCGAACATCCGCGAGGCCGGCGCCCCGATCAAGCAGATCGAGAACCAGTCCAGCGGCATCATCCCGGTGATGAAGCTGCTCGAAGACTCCTTCAGCTACGCCAACCAGCTGGGCGCCCGCCAGGGTGCCGGCGCGGTCTACCTGCACGCGCACCACCCCGACATCATGCGCTTCCTTGACACCAAGCGTGAGAACGCCGACGAGAAGATCCGCATCAAGACGCTGTCCCTCGGCGTTGTCATCCCCGACATCACCTTCGAACTCGCCAAGAAGGGCGAGGACATGTACCTGTTCTCCCCGTACGACGTGGAGAAGGTCTACGGCGTGCCGTTCGGTGACATCTCGGTGAGCGAGAAGTACCAGGAGATGGTCGACGATCCGCGCATCAAGAAGTCGAAGATGAAGGCCCGTGACTTCTTCCAGACCCTCGCCGAGATCCAGTTCGAGTCCGGCTACCCGTACATCGTCTTCGAGGACACCGTGAACGCGGCCAACCCGATCAAGGGCCGCATCAACATGTCGAACCTGTGCTCGGAGATCCTCCAGGTCAACACCCCGACCACCTACAACGAGGACCTCTCCTACAAGGAGATCGGCAAGGACATCTCCTGCAACCTCGGCTCGATGAACATCGCCCTGTCGATGGACTCGCCCGACTTCGGCCGCACCGTGGAGACCGCCATTCGCGGACTCAGCTCGGTCTCTGACCAGAGCCACATCGCATCCGTTCGCTCGATCGAGGACGGCAACGACAAGTCGCACGCCATCGGACTCGGGCAGATGAACCTGCACGGCTACCTCGCCCGCGAACGGGTGTATTACGGCAGCGAAGAGGGCATCGATTTCACGAACATCTACTTCTACACGGTGCTGTTCCACGCCCTCCGCGCCTCGAACAAGCTCGCCATCGAGCGCGGACGAGCCTTCGAGGGCTTCGCCGACTCGACTTACGCGTCCGGCGCGTTCTTCGACAAGTACACCGACCAGGTGTGGGAGCCGGCCACCGCCCGGGTCGCCGAACTGTTCGAGACATCGGGCGTCGCCATCCCGACCCAGGCGGACTGGGCCGGGCTCAAGGCATCCGTCATCGAGCACGGCATCTACAACCAGAACCTGCAGGCCGTGCCGCCGACCGGGTCGATCTCGTACATCAACAACTCGACGTCGTCGATCCACCCGATCGCGTCGAAGATCGAGATTCGCAAGGAAGGCAAGCTCGGCCGGGTCTACTACCCGGCGCCGTTCATGACGAACGACAACCTGGACTACTACCAGGACGCCTACGAGATCGGCCCGGAGAAGATCATCGACACCTACGCGGCTGCCACCCAGCACGTCGACCAGGGCCTGTCGCTGACGCTGTTCTTCAAGGACACGGCCACCACACGCGACATCAACAAGGCGCAGATCTACGCCTGGCGCAAGGGAATCAAGACGATCTACTACATCCGTCTGCGCCAGATGGCCCTCGAGGGAACCGAACTCGATATGTGCGTCTCCTGCATGCTCTAGCGTTTCGCTCAACGCAATCGGTGGTCGAGCGTGTCGAGACCACATCACCGGATCTCACCGCCGCTCGATCACCGCACTGAAGAAGGAAAACAATGATTGACAAGCTGAAGCTCGTCTCGCACGTCGACGCGATCAACTGGAACAAGATCGAAGACGAGAAAGACGTCGAGGTCTGGAACCGCCTCGTCAACAACTTCTGGCTGCCGGAGAAGATCCCGCTGTCCAACGACATCCAGTCCTGGAACACGCTCACCCCGGCCGAGCAGCAGCTCACCATGCGCGTGTTCACCGGGCTGACCCTGCTCGACACGATCCAGGGCACGGTCGGCGCGGTGTCGTTGATCCCGGATGCGATCACCCCGCATGAAGAGGCCGTCTACACGAACATCGCGTTCATGGAGTCGGTGCACGCGAAGAGCTACTCGTCGATCTTCTCGACGCTCTGTTCGACGAAGGAGATCGACGAGGCGTTCCGCTGGTCGACCGAGAACGTGAACCTGCAGAAGAAGGCGTCCATCGTGATGGACTACTACACCGGCGACGACCCGCTGAAGCGCAAGGTCGCCTCGACCCTGCTGGAGTCGTTCCTGTTCTACTCGGGCTTCTACCTGCCGATGTACTGGTCGAGCCGGGCCAAGCTCACGAACACGGCCGATCTCATCCGTTTGATCATTCGCGATGAGGCCGTGCACGGGTACTACATCGGCTACAAATTCCAGAAGGGCCTGGAGAACGAAACCCAGGAGCGCCGTGACGAGATCAAGGACTACACGTTCAACCTGATGTTCGAGCTGTACGAGAACGAGGTGCAGTACACGCAGGACCTCTACGACGAGGTCGGCCTCACCGAGGACGTCAAGAAGTTCCTGCACTACAACGCCAACAAGGCGCTGATGAACCTCGGCTACGAGGCCATGTTCCCGAAGACCGTGACGGATGTGAACCCGTCGATTTTGTCTGCGCTGTCACCGAACGCAGACGAGAACCACGACTTTTTCTCCGGGTCGGGTTCGTCGTATGTGATCGGCAAGGCCGTGGTCACCGAAGACGAGGACTGGGACTTCTAGTCGACCTGGATAGAAAGGCCACGGGCGGATGCTTCGGCATCCGCCCTTCTGCGTCTGCGGCGATGCACGCGGCACATTGCACGCACGATTGCAGCATCCCGCCCGCTTTGTTCCGGCGTGCAGCCGTACGATGGCGGTGTTCCATCCGATGTTTCGACGGGAGTCGCCATGGTTCAGGTGCACGTTCTCGGGGTTGCGCTGGACAGCGAGGGCCAGCACATTATCCTGCTGAAACCAGTCGCGGTGGCGCCGGCTGTCGGGAAGGTGCTGCCGATCTGGGTCGGCGAGCAGGAGGCGACGTCAACGATGATCGCCCTCAGCGGTGACGCGCCACCGCGGCCGCAGTCGCACGATCTGATGAAGACGCTGCTCGACACCGTCGGCGCGCACGTCGAGCGGGTGGAGGTGACCCGCATCGACCAGGGAACCTTTTACGCCGACATCACACTCGGCACCCCATCCGGCACACTCGTGCTCGATGCCCGGCCCTCGGATTCCATCGCCCTCGCGCTGCGCGCCGAAGCGCCGCTCTTTGTTGCCGACGACGTCTTGGCAGAGGTGGGCATTCCCGCCGCGATGGTCGAATCCGCCGGCAACGAGGAGATGCCTGACCCCGAACAGGCGCTCAACGAGCTCAAGGAATTTCTCGAGCATGTCGACCCGGAGGACTTCACAGGCTGACTACGCCCGCGGGCGCCTGGGCACCGTATCCCGCGGTACCTGCCGGAACCCGTCGCGCCGCGTGCGACCGAGGACTAGCGTGAAGTCGTGCCCGCTCCCGTGGTTGACGCGCCGAGTGCTCACGCCGCCGGCGTGCAGCGCCTTCTGGAGAGCTATCAGTCCCTCCCCGTGACGGCCCCGGTCCGGCTGGCCAAACCCACCTCGAATCTGTTCCGGACACGCGCCAGAAGCCGCGCACCAGGCCTCGACACCTCCGGCCTGACCGGCGTCATCACGATAGATGCTGAGGCGCGGACGGCCGACGTGGCCGGCATGTGCACCTACGAGGACCTCGTCGCCGCGACCCTGCGCCACGGTTTGGCACCGCTGGTGGTGCCGCAGCTGAAGACCATCACCCTCGGCGGCGCCGTCACCGGCCTCGGCATCGAATCGACGTCGTTCCGCAACGGCCTGCCGCACGAGTCGGTACGGGAGATGGACATCCTCACCGGCTCCGGTGAGGTGCTCACCGCATCGCCCCGCGAGCACGCCGACCTGTTCCGCGCCTTCCCGAACTCGTACGGGACGCTCGGCTACGCGGTGCGCTTGCTGATCGACCTCGAACCCGTCGAACCGTTCGTCGCGCTCAGGCAGGTACGTTTCCACTCGCTCGACGACCTGGTCGCCGCCATGCGCGGCATCATCGAGACGGGCAGGTTCGAGGGGGATTCCGTCGACTACCTCGACGGCGTGGTTTTCAGCGCCGCCGAAAGCTACCTCTGCCTGGGGAGGAAGACCGGTGCGCCCGGCCCGGTCAGCGACTACACCGGCCAGCGGATCTACTACCGCTCCATCCGGCACGACAACGGCGTGACGGATGACCGGCTCACCATCCACGACTACCTCTGGCGCTGGGATACCGACTGGTTCTGGTGTTCGGAGGCGTTCGGCGCGCAGGATCCGCGGCTGCGCCGGTTCTGGCCGCGGCGTTACCGGCGCAGCAGCTTCTACGGGAAGCTGATGAACCTCGAGCAGCGGTTCCACATCGGCGATCGCATCGAGAAACTGCGCGGCCGGCCGCCGCGTGAGCGGGTCGTGCAGGACATCGAGGTGCCGATCGAGCGGTGCGCGGAGTTCCTGGGCTGGTTCCTGGACACCGTGCCGATCACGCCGATCTGGCTGTGTCCGCTTCGGGTGCAAGCCGACGACGGCTGGCCGCTCTACCCGATCCCGCCGCATCGGGACTACGTCAACGTCGGCTTCTGGTCGACCGTGCCGGTCGGTTCCACCGAGGGGGCGACGAACCGGCTGATCGAACGCAGGGTCCGTGAGCTTGACGGGCACAAGTCGCTGTACTCCGACGCCTACTACTCCCGGGAGGAGTTCGACGAACTCTACGGCGGGGACAGGTACCGGGAAGTGAAAACCCGCTACGACCCCGATTCACGTCTCCTCGACCTCTATGCGAAAGCGGTGCAACGACGATGACCACGTTCAAGGATCGCTCGACCACGTCGATGGCGACGTCGAAGTCGACGGTGACGGATGCGACGCGGAATGCGGATGCGACAGCCAGGCTCACCCTCGCCGAAGTACTGGAGACCCTCGCCGGCGGTCGGCTTCCGTTGCGGATCACGGCCTACGACGGGAGCTCGGCAGGACCGACCGACGCTGCGTTCGGCCTGGACCTCAAGACCCCGCGCGGCACGACCTATCTCGCCACCGGCCGCGGCGACCTCGGCCTGGCCCGTGCCTACATCGCCGGCGACCTCGAGATCCGCGGGGTGCACCCCGGTGACCCCTATGAGCTGCTCAGGGCGCTCGCCGAGAGCCTGGTCTTCACCCGCCCGCCGGCACGCGTGATGGTCGACATCATCCGCTCCATCGGCGTCGAACACCTGCGCCCGGTCCCGCCGCCGCCCGAGGAAGTGCAGCCCCGTTGGCGGCGAGTCGCCGGGGGGCTCCGGCACAGCAAGGCCCGTGACGCCGACGCGATCCACCACCATTACGACGTCTCGAACACCTTCTACGAGTGGGTGCTCGGGCCGTCGATGACCTACACCTGCGCGTGCTACCCCCGCGAAGGCGCATCCCTCGGCGAGGCACAAGAGAACAAGTACCGGCTCGTTTTCGAGAAACTGCGGCTGAAGCCCGGCGACCGGTTGCTCGACGTCGGGTGTGGCTGGGGCGGCATGGTGCGCTATGCCGCGCGCCGCGGCGTGCGGGCCACCGGTGTGACGCTGTCGGCCGAGCAGACCGGCTGGGCGCAGCAGGCCATCGCAGACGAGGGGCTGGGTGACCTGGCCGAGGTCCGCTTCGGCGACTACCGTGATATCACGGAGAGCGGCTTCGACGCCGTGTCGTCGATCGGGCTGCTCGAGCACATCGGAGTGCGCAACTACCCGTCGTACTTCGGCTTCCTGCAGTCGAGGCTCCGCCCCGGCGGGCTGCTGCTCAACCACTGCATCACCCGGCCGGAGAATCAGACCAGACCGGCGACCGCCGGGTTCATCGATCGGTACGTGTTCCCCGACGGAGAGCTCACCGGATCGGGCCGGATCATCAGCGACGCCCAGGACGCCGGCCTCGAGGTGTTGCACGAGGAGAACCTGCGCCAGCACTACGCACTGACGCTGCGCGACTGGGGCGCCAACCTCGTCGAGCACTGGGACGAGGCCGTCGCCGAAGTCGGGCTGCCGACCGCGAAAGTGTGGGGCCTGTACATGGCCGGATCACGACTCGGGTTCGAGAGCAATGGGATCCAGTTGCACCAGGTGCTGCTGAACAGGCCCGGCGATCGCAGCGTTGTCGGTGAGCTGCCGCTGCGGCCGTGGTGGACACCGTGACCTGGCTACTCGGCCGTGGCATGCCCGTGATCGTGTAGATGACGACGATCCGCGTTCCCCGGGTCGGTGGCGATAGCCCCGTTTGCCGAGCGCCCGTCCGCGCAACTCCTGCGATTCGTTCCGCCCCGGGTCTCACTTCCGCGAAATCACGGGGCGGCGCACGTCGCGGCGATACTGATAGCAGGAGTTATGCACGTGGGTGCGGGACACCGCTGCCGCCCGGACGGCGTCGCACGCGAGCCGCAACGCCATTCGAACCGGATTCGTGTCTGATGAAGCGCACTCACCGCGGGCGCATCCGCCGATGGAATGTGAACGCCCCCCGGCGCGTTGACAATGGAGTTGCACCCATCCCAACCCGACGAGGAGACCACATGGCGACCATAGAGCTCACGGCAGACGCGTTCGAAGAGACGGTCACGGCCCCCGGCATCACGCTGGTGGATTTCTGGGCGGACTGGTGCGGCCCGTGCAAGAGCTTCTCCCCGATCTACGACGCCGCGAGCGCGAAGAACCCGGACATCACCTTCGGCAAGGTGGACACCGAAGCGGAGCAGGGCCTCTCCGCCGCAGCGGGCATCACGTCGATCCCGACGCTGATGGCATTCCGAGACGGCATCCTGGTGTTCTCGCAGCCCGGAGCGCTCCCCGCGCCGGCGCTGGACCAGGTCATCACGGCCGTGAAGGGGCTCGACATGGACGAAGTCAGGGCCATGGTTGCCGCGCAGGAAGCCGGCGCCACGCCCGAGGGCCACGACCACCCCTAGGCATCCGCCGAGCTGACGGAGTCTCTCCAGCGGATGCCAGCCTGGCGGATTAGCATGACCCCATGAGCGCAGCCCGCGAGAGGACCTGGGCGATCGTGGCCGGCCTGGTGAGCGCCGCGGTCACCCTGGGAATCGCCGAGGTCGCCGCCCTGATCGTGGCACCGGCAGCCAGCCCGCTTCTGGCGGTCGGTTCGCTGGTCATCGACCTGGTGCCCGGTTGGGCCAAAGACCTCGTCATCGCCCTGTTCGGAACGGACGACAAGCTGGTCCTCCTGCTGTGCCTCGGCGTCCTGGTGGCGCTCCTGGCCGGCATCATCGGCCTGCTCGAATACCGGCGGCCGCCGTGGGGCATCATTGGACTGGTGCTGGTCGGCGGCATCGCGACGATCGCCGTGACCACCCGGGCCCAGGCGACCGGCATCTGGGCGCTCCCCACCGTGCTCGGAATGATCGGAGGGGTGGTCGTGCTGCGCGTGGCGAGCATCCGCCTGCGGGCGTGGGCCGGAACCGGTCACATCACCACCGCATCCGGGGTGTCCCGCCGCAGTTTCCTGGCCTTCGTCGGGGGCACCGGTCTGGCCGCCCTTGTCGTCGGAATCGGCGCGCGTGCCGTGAACGCAGGAACCGTCGCCGTGAAAGCCGTGCGCGACGCGATCAAGCTTCCACAGCCCGCCGCCGCCGCCGCCCCGATCCCGGCCGGCGCTGAACTCGCCGTGACCGGCATCACGCCGCTGGTCACCGCGAACGACGCGTTCTACCGCATCGACACCGCCCTGCAGGTGCCGAGCGTCGACGCCTCAACATGGCGCCTGAAGGTCACCGGAATGGTGGAGAACGAGTTCGAGCTCAGCTTCGACGAACTTCTGGCGTTGCCGCTCACCGAAACCACCGTCACCCTGATGTGTGTATCCAACGAGGTCGGCGGCAACCTGGCCGGCAACGCCGTGTGGCTCGGCTACCCGATCCGGGAACTGCTTGCCCGAGCCAAACCGACCTCCGGCGCCGACATGGTGCTCTCGACCAGCGTCGACGGATTCACCGCCAGCACGCCGCTCGAGGTGCTGCGGGAAAAAAGCCGGGACAGCCTGCTCGCGGTCGGCATGAACGGCTCGCCGCTTCCGCTGGAACACGGCTTCCCGGTGCGGATGGTGGTGCCGGGACTCTACGGCTACGTCTCCGCCACCAAATGGGTGGTCGAACTCCGCGTCACCCGGTTCGCCGACGCCACCGCATACTGGACTGACCGCGGCTGGTCGCCGAAAGGACCGGTCAAGACGGAGTCCCGGATCGACGTGCCGGGCGACGGCGCCCAGGTCGCCGCCGGCACGGTGGCCGTGGCCGGCGTCGCCTGGGCCCAGCACACCGGCATCGAACGCGTCGAGGTGCGCGTCGACAACGGCGCCTGGTCGCCGGCCCGCCTCGCCACCGCCATCTCTGCAGACACCTGGGTGCAGTGGGTCTACGAATGGGAGGCGAGACCCGGCAGCCATGTGATCCAGGTGCGGGCAACGGATGCCGGTGGCTTCACCCAGCGCGAGAGAGACCTCCCCCCGGTCCCCGACGGGGCGGAGGGGTGGCACACCGTGCGCGTGACAGTGGGGTAGCCGGGAACGCGGCAACAGGACTCTGGACGGGCGGCATCCGCTGCAATAGGCTGCGAGCACCATCGGGCTCACACGATGAACCTCAGCAGAGGAGACATCATGGGAATCATCTCATCGGGATTTCGCGGCCGCCGGCGGGACACCAACCCCGCACTTCCTCCCGGCCAGTATGAGACCGAGAGCTTCCCCGTGCTGTCGGCCGGTCCCGCCCCTGACATTCCCACCAATGAATGGGAGTTCTTCATCCAGACCGAGACCGGCGCCCGCCACACCTGGACCTGGGACCAGTTCATGGCCCTGCCGCAACAGGATGTGACCCGCGACATCCACTGCGTGACCAGCTGGTCCAAGTTCGGAACCTCCTGGCGTGGAGTGGCACTGGACACCCTGTTCGAATCGGTGCAATCCAGGTACCGATTCACGATGGCGCACTCCTATGGCGGCTACACCACGAATGTGCCGCTCGACGACCTGCTGGGAGGAAAGGCCTGGGTCGCGTGGCAGTTCGACGGCGCACCGCTTGAACGCGCCCACGGCGGCCCGGCCCGGCTCCTCGTTCCACACCTGTACTTCTGGAAGAGCGCCAAGTGGCTGCGCGGCCTGGAGATGCTGGCGGAGGACCAGCCCGGCTTCTGGGAGCAGAACGGCTACCACATGTATGGCGACCCGTGGCGTGAAGAGCGCTACTCATGAGGCCGTGACGTCGCTCTGGCACGTCGCCGACGTGGTGAGCGCCCGCGACGAGACCGCCAATGCGCGCACCCTCGGCCTCCGCGTCGACGGGGTGCACGGCAACACGGCCGGCCAGCACGTCGACATCCGTGTGACCGCCGACGACGGCTACTCTGCGGTGCGCTCCTACTCGATCGCCACCGCCGGCACCGGCGACTACCTCGAGGTCACCGTTGACAAGCTCACGGATGGCGAGGTCTCGCCGTACTTGGTCGACGGGGTCACCGTCGGCGACAAACTGGAGATCCGCGGGCCGGTCGGCGGCTGGTTCGTCTGGCGTCCCGCCGACCCAGGGCCGGTGCAATTGATCGCGGGCGGCTCGGGCATCGTGCCGCTGATGGCGATGATCCGTTCGCACGAGGCGGCGCGCAGCACGTCGGCGTTCCGGCTGTTGTACTCGGTGCGGTCCCCGGCCACGACCATATACAGGGACGAGCTCGCCGGCCTCGCGGGCCGTTCGGCGACCCTCACGGTCGACATGGTCTACACCCGCGCCGCGCCGGACGGCTGGCCGAGCGAACCCCGCCGGCTCGACGCCGACACGCTATACTCCCGCATCATGCCGGTGACGGATGCCCCGCAGGTCTTCATCTGCGGACAGACCATCTTCGTCGAAACAGTCGCAGAATGGCTGGTAGCGGCGGGCTATGCGGCGGGCACCATCAAAACCGAACGCTACGGCGGAACCGGAGGCACCTCATGAGCGGGATTGACGCAACGGACATCGTCGCGGTGGCGAGCGACCCGATCCCCCACCTCGACGGCAACGCGCTCGGCGGCCTGCTGATGGAGATCTTCCGAATGGATGTCACGGCCGCCGTCGGCCGGTGCGACACCTGCGGCGACACCCGTCCGGTGGCCGAGGCGATGGTGTACCGGGATGCCCCGGGCGTCGTGGTGCGGTGCAAAGCCTGTGCGGGTGTGCTCCTCTGCCTGGTCGACACCCCGGACCGGATCCGGCTCGACGTGCGCGGCCTCAGCTACCTGGACGTGGCCCGGGATCCCGATGAATGAGGGACGCCGCTTCGAGCCCCTGGTCGCGCCGGGTGCGCCGCTGGCGGCCGACGGCAGAGAGCGTTACTCCCGTTCACTCTCCCTTCCCGGTTTCGGACCAGACGCGCAGCGCCGGCTGGCGGCGGCGCGGGTGCTGGTCGTCGGTGCCGGCGGACTCGGCAGCGCCGTCATCCCCGCGCTCGCCGCTGCCGGGATCGGAACCCTCGGCATCGTCGATGGCGACTCCGTCGAACTCAGCAACCTGCCTCGGCAGGTCGTCCACACCCCCGCCGACGTCGGAGACGGCAAGGTCGCATCCGCCGCCCGGACTGTCGCCGCGCTGGGCGCCGGCACCGACGTGGTCGGCTTCGGGGTCTCGCTGTCCGCCGAGAACGCCCTGGCGACCTTTGCGGGCTTCGACCTGGTGCTCGACGGCAGTGACAACTTCCCGACCCGGTACCTGGTCAACGACGCCGCCATCCTCGCCGGGATCCCGGTGGTCTGGGGGGCCGTGCACCAGTTCGGTGGCCAGGCCGGTGTCAGCTGGGCCGCTCGCGGTCCGCACTACCGCGACCTGTTCCCGGTTCCCCCCGAGCCGGGCTCCGTCCCCAGTTGCGCTGAGGCGGGGGCGCTTCCCTCGGTCTGCGCCGTGATCGGCGGGATCATGGTCTCCGAGACGATCAAACTCATCACCGGGGTGGGGCATCCGCTGGTCGGCCGGGTGACGTGCTACGACAGCCTCGGCGGCGGTTTTCGTGAGATCGCATACTCCGGCGACCCGCTGGCCGAAGCGGTGACCGGCCTGGTCGACTATGCCGTGTTCTGCGGGTTGCAGCCTGCGCGCGCGCCGGGGACCACCGCTGCGACGTCGATCACGACGACGCAGCTGCAGGCCCGGCTCGCGCGGGGCGAACCGCTGCGCCTCGTCGACGTACGGGAACCGTGGGAGGCGGAGATCGCCGCGATCGCCGGGGCGGCACTCATCCCGCTGGCCGAAATCGGGGACGACCCGAAGTCCCATGCCGCCGCGCTCGCCGGGGTTCCCGTCGTCATCGTGTGCCATCACGGCCCACGGGCGGAGCGCGCCCGCACGATGCTGGCCGGTGCCGGCCTCGGCGACATCACGGTGCTCGCCGGCGGCATCGACGCCTGGGCGCGCGAGATCGATCCCGCGCTGGCACGATACTGAACCATGACCCCGAGCGAACTATGACCCCGGCCGAATCATGACCGCCACGAGCGCGGAGGATCACGCGGCCCACATCGAACGGATGCTGCGGCCCGCCCTCGCGCGGGCGGTCGCCGAATCCGTGCCGCTGGCTTCGGCGCTCGGGCGAGTGACCATCGACGACGTCCGCTCGGCGGTCGACCTGCCGCTCTTCCGCAACTCGCAGATGGACGGATTCGCCGTGCGCGCCGACGACCTCGCCGCCGTCCCGGCGACCCTCAGGGTGGTGGGAGAAGCCCCGGCCGGCCACCCGGCCACTGGCACCCTGCAGCCGGGAACCGCCCTTCGCATCATGACCGGCGCCCCGGTCCCCGCCGAAGCGGATGCCGTCGTCCCGGTCGAAGACACCGACCGGCGATTCGGCGCCGACGGTTCGACGGCAGAGGGCACGGTGACCATCAGCCGGAGTCCCACCGCCGGCGACTTCGTGCGGGACCGCGGCAGCGACCTGCGCCGCGGCGACCTGATCGTCCCCGCCGGCGTCGTGCTCGCCCCGAGGCACCTCGCCGCGCTGGCCGCGGCAGGACACCGAGACGTGCCGGTGCGCCGGCGGCTCCGGGTGGCCGTGATCACCACCGGTGCCGAACTGGTCGAGACCGAACCGGGCACCGCACCCGGCGCCGGGCAGATCTACGACTCCAACAGCATCGCGCTGGCCACCGCCGTCGCCGAGGCCGGCGCGACCGTGTCAGTGGTCGCCCGCAGCGACGATCGCGCCGAGATGTTCCGGCGCGTGCTCGACGAGGCAGTGGCGGTGTCGGACCTGGTGATCACCTCGGGTGGGATCTCCCACGGCGCCTACGAGGTCGTGCGTGACGTGCTCGAGCCGCTCGGCGCATCCGTCTGCCACGTCGCCATGCAGCCGGGCGGACCGCAGGCCACGGCCGTCGTCGACGGTGTTCCGGTGGTGTGCTTTCCCGGCAACCCGGTCAGCACCCAGGTGTCGTTCGTCGTGTTCCTGCGGAACCCGGTGCGCACTGCCGCGGGACTCACCCCGATCCCGGCCCGGACCAGGGCGCTGGCGCACCCGCTGGCGTCGGTGGGCGGCAAGCGACAGTTCCTGCGCGGCACGCGGCTCGCGGGCGGGGCCGTCGAGCAGGTGGCCGGTGCCGGGTCCCACCTGGTCGCCGCCATGGCGCGCTCCGATGTGCTGATCGACATCCCGGCGGAGACGACATACCTCGCCGCGGGGGCGGACGTGGCAGTGTGGGCGCTATGACAGAACTCAGCCACCTCGACAGCGAGGGCCGGGCACGCATGGTGGACGTGAGCGACAAGGCCGAGACCACCCGCATCGCCATCGCGCGCGGCCGGCTGGTCACCACCCCCGAGGTCGTCGCGCTCGTCCGGGCCGACGGCCTCCCCAAAGCCGATGTGCTCGCGACGGCGCGGATCGCGGGGATCATGGGCGCCAAGAAGACCTCCGACCTGATCCCGTTGTGCCATCCGCTGCCGTTGACCGCGGTGACCGTGGTGTTCGAGCTCGATGAGTCGGAGATCCGCATCGAAGCCTCAGCCAGGACCACCGGCCGCACCGGGGTGGAAATGGAGGCGCTGACCGCCGTCGCCGTCGCCGGCCTCACCCTGCACGACATGGTCAAGGCCGTCGATCCCGCCACCACGCTGACCGACGTGCGTCTCGACTTCAAGAGCGGAGGAAAGCGCGGCCGGTGGGTGCGGGGCTCGGCTGCTGCCACCGCCGCTGCCGCTGCCACCGGCGGGCCTGCGGATGCCGGGCCGCGCACGGCCCGGGTGCTCGTCGCGTCCACCCGGGGCGCCGCGGGACTCCGCGAGGACACCACCGGGCCGCTGATCGCGTCGTGGCTGGCCGGGCGGGGATTCCGGGTCGACCCGCCCCGGGTCGTCGCCGACGCTGAGATCGCGCACGCGCTCGCTGACGCGGTCCGGGCGAGCCCGTCGCTGGTGATCACCACCGGCGGAACCGGGGTTTCGCCCACCGATGTGACCCCGGAGGCGACCCGTGCGGTGCTTGACCGCGAGCTTCCCGGGGTCGCAGAGGCGTTGCGCGCGCGCGGGCTGCTCTCCACGCCGTCCGCTGCGTTGAGCCGTGGGCTCGCCGGAACGGCCGGCCGCACCGTCGTGGTCAACCTCCCCGGGTCCTCGGGCGGCGTGGAAGACGGCCTGGCGGTGCTCGAGGGCGTCATCGACCACCTGGTCGACCAGGTGAGCGGTTCGGCGCAGCATGGCTGACGCTCGAAGTCGTGAAGCACCGAGCCCCGCCGTCCTCGCGGTGGTCAGCTCCGACGCCATCGACCCGTCGGTTCTGGACGCGTTCGTGACGGGCCCCGCGAACGGAGCCGTCGTGACCTTCTGCGGTGTGGTGCGCGACCACGACGACGGCAAGGCGGTGTCGGCGCTCGACTACCAGGCGCATCCGTCGGCCGAAGAATTCCTCCGGGCCTGCTGCGCCCGCGTCGCGGCGTCCACCGGGCTGCGGGTGGCCGCCAGCCACCGCACCGGTCCGCTGCACATCGGCGACCTCGCCCTCGTCGCATCCGTCGCGGCTCCGCACCGGGCCGAGGCGTTCGCCGCCTGCGCCGAACTGGTCGAGCTGATCAAGGCACAGGTTCCGATCTGGAAGCGGCAGCACTTCGTCGACGGGGCCTCCGAATGGGTGGGCCTGGCGTGAGAACACGACGGGACGGGCGAAGCGTGGCGGGCCTCTGGTCCGTCCGGGCCGCGCTCTTTCTCGGCGCCGCCCTCGCCGTGTCGCTGTCTGCCTGCGCGCCGGGTCACGCCGGTGACACGGCAGGCACGGCGAACAGCACCGTCCCGCCGGGTTCCCCAGGCCCGGACGGCACCCTCACCGTCTTCGCCGCAGCGTCCCTCACCACCACGTTCACCGAACTCGGCAACGGCTTCGAGCAGCGGAACCCGGGAGCCAGCGTCGACTTCAGTTTCGCCGGCTCCTCCAGCCTGGCCACGCAGATCATCGAGGGAGCGCCCGCCGATGTGTTCGCCTCCGCCGACACGGCCACCATGCGAGGCGTGACCGACGCCGACCTCGTCGACGGTGAGCCTGTCACGTTCGCCACCAACACGCTCGCGATCGCGGTGCCGGCCGGCAACCCGGCATCCGTCGGCTCATTCGCCGACCTCGCCCGGCCCGGCGTGCGCACCGTCGTCTGCGCGCCACAGGTGCCGTGTGGGGCGGCCACGGCCCAGGTGCAGAGGCTGACCGGAATCACGGTGACGCCGGTCAGCGAGTTCCTGTCGGTCACCGACGTGCTCGGCACGGTGAGTTCCGGTGAAGCGGATGCCGGCATCGTGTACGTCACCGACGTGCGCGCGGCGGGCTCGCGCGTCGAGTCCGTGCCGTTCCCCGAGGCGAGGTCGGTGGTGAACGACTACCCCATCGCGCGGGTCGCCGGGTCTCAGCACGGCGCGCTCGCTGCCGCATTCATCGCCTTCGTCACCGGGCCAGCGGGTCGCGCCGTGCTCGAAGCCGCCGGCTTCGGGACGCCGTAACCGATGGCCGCGAAACTCAGCCGGGACCCCGGTGCGGGACCACGGCTCGGCGTGCCGGGCTGGGTCGTGGCCGTCGCATCCGTCGGCGGGTTGTTGATCCTGCTGCCGGTTCTCGCCCTGGTGTTGCGGGTCGACTGGGCCAGGTTCCTGCCGCTGGTCACGTCGGAGTCGTCGATGGCGGCGCTGGCGCTCAGCCTCCGCACCTCGGTCGCGGCGACCATCGCCTGCATCGTGCTCGGTGTGCCGATGGCCCTGCTGCTCGCCCGCACGTCGTTCCCCGGCCAGCGGCTGGTGCGCGCGCTGGTGCTCCTGCCGCTGGTGTTGCCGCCGGTGGTCGGCGGCCTCGCGCTGCTCTACCTGTTCGGGCGGCGTGGCCTGCTCGGGCAGGTATTCGAGCTGGCAGGCGTCCCGATCGCTTTCTCCACCACGGCGGTTGTGCTGGCGCAGACCTTCGTGGCCCTGCCGTTCCTGGTGCTGAGCGTCGAGGGGGCACTCCGCACCGCGGGAACGCGCTTCGAGGCGGTGGCCGCGACGCTCGGAGCGCGCCCGTCAACCGTGTTCCGCCGGGTGACCCTGCCGCTGGTGGTGCCGGCACTGGTGTCGGGCACGGTGCTCTCCTTCGCGCGGGCGTTGGGCGAGTTCGGCGCAACACTGACCTTCGCCGGCAGCCTGCAGGGAGTCACCCGCACCCTGCCGCTGGAGGTCTACCTGCAGCGGGAGATCGACCCGGACGCTGCGGTCGCGCTGTCGCTGCTCCTGGTGGCGGTCGCGATCCTGGTGGTCGGGCTGGCCCACGGGGTCGGCCAGCCCTTCGGGTCGCTGCCCGGACGCTCACGCAGTGCCGGAGCCCGGATATCGTCAGGCGGCGCGAGGTGAACCCCGGCCCGGTGAACCGCAACCCGGTGCAGCTCAGCTTTGCTGCCCGGTCCGCCGCACGCGGGTTCGACGTCGGTCTTGAGATCATGGCGGGGGAGACGGTGGCGGTGCTGGGCCCCAACGGAGCCGGCAAGTCCACCCTGCTCGGCCTCATCGCCGGGTTGGTGCGACCGGACGCGGGCCGCGCGCGGCTGGGCGACCGGGTCTTGTTCGACCGTGGCCCCGACCGGCCGGACCGGTGGCTCGCGCCGCACCGGCGCGGGGTCGCCTTGCTCGCGCAGGACGCGCTGCTCTTCCCGCACCTGTCGGTGCGTGGTAACGTCGCCTTCGGGCCGCGGAGCGCCGGGAACGGCCGCGCCGCTGCCACTGCAACGGCCGACCACTGGCTCGGCGAGGTCGACGCGTCGGACCTCGCCCGCCGGAGACCGGACGAGCTGTCGGGCGGCCAGGCCCAGCGCGTGGCGATCGCCCGCGCCCTCGCCGCCGAGCCCGGGCTGTTGCTCCTGGACGAGCCGCTCTCCGCCCTCGACGTCACCGCAACGCCGACCATCAGGCGGATGCTCCGGCGGGTGCTCGCGGCTCGCACCGCCCTCATCGTCACCCACGACCCGCTCGACGCCTACCTGCTCGCCGACCGCGTCGTCGTGATGGACGCGGGGCGCATCGTCGAGCAGGGCGCCACGCGAGACGTCCTGGACCGCCCGCGCGTGCGGTTCACCGCCGATCTGGCCGGCGTGACGCTGTTCCACGGGCTCCGCACCGCATCCGGCCTGGTCACCGACGACGGCGCGGAGATCCTGGCGGCCCTGGGCGGACCGGGGGTGGGCGAGCGGGTGGCGGCGACCCTTCGCCCGGCCGCGGTGCGCGTGTCAGCGCCGCGGGGTGAGGGCCCTGGCGCGCCCGGCGATGCGACGGCGGACGGCGCACCCGACCGGAGCCGCGCGGGTCGCGACGGCATGAATCGGCTCACCGCGACCGTTCGCGACCTGGAGGCCTCCGGCGACACCGTGCGGGTGCACACCGAATGGCTCTCCGCTGACGTTCCGCCGGTCCTGGTGGCCGACCTGGATCTCGTCACCGGTTCGCGAGTGGTCCTGAGCTTCGCGGCGGCCGATGTCACGGTGTACGACGCTCGAGGCGGCACCTGAACCCCGGGCTCGGTGGCCTCCCGGGCCGGCTCAGCCGCCGGCGAACGGCGGCAACACGTCGACGGCAGCGGCAATGCTGCGGGTGGGGTCCCGGCTGACGACAGTGTCCACAATGAAGGACCCCGACCGCATCACCCGCTCCATCCCCGCTCCATACCGAACCGAGAGTTCAGTTTTCAGGCCGCCGAGGGTGGGATCGCCCAGTTCGATCGTCTCCTCGTCCCGCCCGGCGGCATCCGCTGCGGCCGCGAAATACCGCACCGTCACCGTCACCGGCGCACCCGCCGAGCCAAGCGCCGAGCCAAGCGCCGAGCCAAGCGCCGGTCCAACCGCCGGTCCAACAGCCGATTCAGCCACCGATCGCCCCCATGCTGCGCTCCGGCCGGCGGAACCCGTCGGCGTCGATGCCGTGCCCGGCCTGCTTGTTCCACATCGCCCCGCGCCAGTACCGGGCGATCTCGAAGTCGTCTGCGCCGCCGCGGAGGAGCGCCCGCAGGTCAGTCTCGGCGTCGCCGAACAGGCACGACCGCACCGTTCCCTCTGCGGTGATCCGGGTGCGGTCGCACTGGGCGCAAAAGGATCGCGTGACGGAGGCGATGATGCCCACGGTCTCCGGTCCGTCGTTGACCAGCCACTCCTCCGCAGGGGCCGACGGATCGGCGCGGCCCGCCTCGGTGAGCCGGAACCGGGTCGACAGCACACCCAGCAACTCCTCCGCCGACACCATGTTGTCGCGGGCCCAGGCCCGGTCGGCGTCCAGCGGCATCTGCTCGATGAACCGCAGCCGGCAGCCCGCGGCGAGTGCCCAGGCCAGCAGGTCAGCGGCCCCGGCGAGGGTCTCCCGCATCAGCACGGCGTTCAGCTTGAGCGGCGTCAGCCCAGCGGCGTGTGCCGAGCGGATGCCGGCCAACACGCTCGGCAGCCGGTCCCGCCGGGTCAGAGCGGCGAAATGGGCCCGATCCACGGTGTCCAGGGAGATGTTCACCCGGGTCAGCCCGGCCGCGACCAGGGCGGCGACCCGGTGGTCGAGGCCGATCCCGTTGGTGGTGAGCGACAGGTCGATGCCGGGGGCGGCCGCGGCACTCGCACCGATGATCTCGGCCATGTCGGCCCGCATCAGCGGTTCCCCGCCGGTGAAGCGCACCTCGCGCACCCCGAGGTCGTGGACGCCGATGCGCACCAGCCGGCCGATCTCCGCCGGCGTGAGCAGGTTCTCCCGCACAATCGCGGGAAGCCCCGCCTCGGGCATGCAATAGGTGCAACGCAGAGAGCACTTCTCGGTGACCGAGATGCGCAGGTCCCTGGCGGTTCGGCCGAACCGGTCGACCAGGGTCGGAACCTCCGGCCGCCCAACGATGGGCGGGGCGGCAGACGGCGGGGCGGTTGGCCGCGCGCCGACCGAAGGCGCACCGCGCTCCGGCACGGCGCGTGCGCGTGGAAGACCAAGGTTGACGGCCACGCACCCAACCTAGTCCTGCGCCCCCGCCCGCGCCCCCTCCAAACGACCCCGATGTGCGTGAGGGGCCAACATGTCCTGGTTCGCGGCTCGGCGCAACCACTGTTTGTTGGCCCTCACCGGACGGCGCGGCACGGCGCGCGGCGCGGGACTACTCGACGGGCACGGCCTCGGAAGCCGGCTCCGCCAGGGCCTCGAGCTCGTCATCGGGCTCGCCGCCCATGAACTGCGACATGTAGAGCGCGTAGTAGGCGCCGCGCTGGGCGAGCAGGTGCTCGTGGTTGCCCTGCTCCACGATGCGGCCGCCGTCCATCACCAGGATGGTGTGGGCGTCGCGGATCGTGGACAGCCGGTGGGCGATCACGAACGAGGTTCGGTCGGTGCGGAGCGCGGCCATGGCGTGCTGCACCAGCAGCTCGGTGCGGGTGTCGACCGACGAGGTCGCCTCGTCCAGGATCAGCAGCGACGGGTTGGCGATGAACGCCCTGGCGATCGTGATCAGCTGGCGTTCACCGGCTGAGACGCTGCCGCCGTCGGCGTCCAGCACCGTGTCGTAGCCCTCAGGCAGCTGGCGCACGAAACGGTCGACCATGGTGGCCTGGGCCGCAGCCACGACCTCCTCGTCCGTCGCATCGAGCCGGCCGTAGCGGATGTTCTCCCGAATCGTGCCACTGAACAGCCACGCGTCCTGCAGCACCATGCCCACTTGCGAGCGCAGTTCGCCGCGGGAGAGGGAGGTGATGTCGACGCCGTCGAGGAGGATGCGTCCGCCGGTGAGCTCGTAGAAGCGCATGACCAGGTTCACCAGCGTCGTCTTGCCGGCGCCGGTCGGACCCACGATCGCGACCGTGTGGCCGGGCTCGGCCGAGAACGTGAGGTCCTCGATCAGCGGCTTGTCCGCACTGTACGCGAACGACACCCGCTCGAACTCGACGTGGCCGTCGGTGCGCTCGGGCAGGTGCGCCGTCTGGGTCTCCGGGTCCTGCTCGTCGGCATCCAGCAGCTCGAAGGTGCGTTCAGCGGATGCGACGCCGGACTGGAGCATGTTCGCCATTCCGGCCATCTGACCGATCGGCTGCGAGAACTCCCGCGAGTACTGGATGAACGCGGTCGCATCCCCCAGCGTCATCTGCCCGGAGGCCACACGCAACCCGCCGACCACGGCGATCAGCACGTAAGACAGGTACGAGACGAACGTCATCGCGGGCATGATCATTCCGGAGACGAACTGGGCACCGAACGAGGCGGTGTAGAGCTGCTCGTTGCGCTTGTCGAACTCCTCCAGCATCTCCCGGTCCCGGCCGAAGGCGCGCACGATTTCCTGCCCGGAGAAGGTCTCCTCAATGTGGCCGTTCAGGGCGCCGGTGTTCTTCCACTGCGCGGTGAAGAGCTTCTGCGAGCGGGCGCCGATGACGCCGGCGATGATCCCGGACAGCGGCAGCGAGATCAGGGCGATGAGGGCAAGCTGCCACGACACGATGAACATCATCGCGGCGATGCCGAGCACCGTGAGCAGCGACTGCACCAGCTGGGAGAAGGCCTGCTGGAGCGCCTGCTGGATGTTGTCGACGTCGTTGGTGACCCGCGACATCAGGTCGCCGCGCTGGCGGGTGTCGAAGTAGCTCAGCGGCAGGCGGTTGAGCTTCTCCTCGATGTCCTGGCGCAGTCGGAACACGACCCGCATCACCAGCCCGTTGAGGATGTAGCCCTGCGCCCACGACAGCACAGAGGCGATGGTGTACATGGCCAGCACCACGATGATCAGGCGGCCGAGGACGGTGAAGTCGACGCCCTCGCCGGGCACCACCGCCGTGTTCTGGAGCATGTCGGCGAACTGGGTGTTCCCGTCGGCGCGGGCCTGGGCGACCACCTGGTCCAGCGGCACGCCCTTCGGCAGCTGCATGCCGATGACGCCGTTGAAGATGGCGTCCATCGCCTGGCCGAGGATCTTCGGCGCCAGGACGGTGAGCACCACCGAGACGACGACCAGCGCCACGACGATGATCATCTTCGCGCGCTCGGGCCGCAGCAGTCCGATCAGGCGCTTGGCCGACGGAAGGAAGTGCTGCGCCTTCTTGGCCGGGGTGGCGCCGAACATGCCGCCGTCGGCCTCGGTCGGCTGGTATTCCTCGTCACCCAGGGCGGATGCCGCGGTGTCGGACGCCGCAGTGTCGGACGCCACGGTGCCGGCGGCCGCCGGTGCCTGGTTCTTGGTTCGTCTGGCCATGGTTACGCCACCTCAACACTCAGCTGGGATTCGACAATTTCGCGGTAGGTGTCATTGCCCTCGAGCAATTCGTCGTGGGTGCCCCGGCCGACGATGACCCCGTTGTCGAGAACGAGGATCTGGTCGGCGTCGGTGATCGTCGACACCCGCTGGGCGACGATGATCACGGTGGCGTCCCTGGTCGCGTCGGCGAGCGCGGAACGAAGGCGGGCATCCGTTGTCACGTCGAGCGCCGAGAACGAGTCGTCGAACAGGTAGACCCGTGGTTTCGCGACCAGCGCACGGGCGATGCACAGCCGCTGGCGCTGGCCGCCTGACACGTTCGTCCCGCCCTGCGCGACTCGTTCGTCCAGGCCCAGCGGCATGGCCCGTACAAAGTCCTCGCCCTGCGCGATGCGGAGGGCGTCCCACAGTTCCTCGTCCGTCGCATCCGCTCGTCCGAACCGGAGGTTGGAGCCGATCGTGCCGGAGAACAGGTACGGCTTCTGCGGGATGAGCCCGACCACCTCGGCGAGCTGGCCGCGGGTCAGCGTCGACACGCCCACGCCGTCGATGGCGACCGTGCCATGCTGGGCGTCGTAGAGCCGGGCGATGAGGTTGACCAGGGTGGTCTTGCCGGCGCCGGTGGACCCGACGATCGCGGTGGTCTTGCCGGGCTCTGCCGTGAAGGTCACGTCGTCGAGCACCGGGCGTTCGGCGCCCGGGTAGCCGAAGCCGGCCCCGCGGAACTCGACCACGCCGGTGGCGGGCGTGGCGACCCGGGCGTCGCGGGCGATGGTCTGGCTGCTCTCGGTGTTGAAGACCTCGGCGATGCGCTCGGCGCAGACGACGGCGCGGGGAATCATCATCACCATGAAGACGCCCATCATCACGGCCATCAGGATCTGGAGCAGGTACTGGAGGAACGCGGTGAGCGAGCCCACCTGCATTTCGCCGGCGTCGACCCGGTGGCCGCCGAACCAGAGAACCGCGGCGGTGGCCAGGTGCAGCACCATCATGATCACCGGGAACATGAGCACGAAGATGTTGCCGACCTTCACCGAGACGCCGGTGATCGACTCGTTCGCCCGTCGGTACCGCTCGGACTCGAAGGGCTCGCGCACGAACGCGCGCACAACGCGGATGCCGACGATCTGCTCGCGCAGGACGCTGTTGATGCCGTCGAGGCGGTCCTGCATCAGGCGGAACAGCGGCAGCAGCAGGTAGACCAGGAAACCGACGATGACGAACAATACCGGCACGGACACCCACACCAGCCACGACAGCCCGGCGTCCTCGCGGAGCGCCATGATGATGCCGCCCACGCACATGATGGGCGTGGAGACCATGAAGTTGAGGGTCATCAGCACCAGCATCTGAACCTGCTGCACGTCGTTGGTGCCGCGCGTGATCAGCGTTGCCGTTCCGAAACCGCCGAGCTCAAGGGCGCTGAGCGAGTCGACCTTGCGGTACACCTCACGGCGGAGGTCACGGCCGATGGCCATGGCGGTGCGGGCACCGAAGTAGACGCCGCCGACGGCAGTGACGACCTGCACCAGGCACACCGTCAGCATCATCATGCCGGTCGACCAGATGAAGTCCGTGTCGCCGCGGGTCACGCCCTCGTCGATGATCTGTGCGTTCAGGCTGGGAAGGTACAGCGCGGCAATCGTGGAGATCAGTTGCAGCACGAACACCGACACGATCCAGGACCGGTATGGCCTGGCGTGGCGGAGGACCAAAGACATCAGAGCCAACAGGACTTCCTTACAGTGGGTGGCCGACCAGAACATAGTCGCGACGGGGAATACTAGCAGTATGAGTACCGCGAAGCTCAGCGCCGGGATCGTGTTGTATCGGTTCGGGGACAACGTCGCGCAGGGCGGAGGGCCGTCGGTCTGGCTGGCGCATATGGGCGGCCCGTTCTGGTCGGCGACGGGCAAGCGGGCATGGACCATTCCCAAGGGCGAATACGAGCCGGGGGATGACGAGTTCGCCGCGGCCCGTCGGGAATTCGAGGAGGAGATCGGCTCCCCGCCCCCCGCCACCCCGTATGCCGGCCTGGGGGTGTTCACGATTGCATCGGGGAAGCGCATCACCGTGTTCTGTGCGGAGCACGACTTCCATGTCGACCAGCTGGTGAGCAACACGTTCGACCTGGAGTGGCCGAGGGGGTCGGGGCGGATGCGCTCGTTCCCGGAGGTCGACGATGCCCGGTGGTTCACCCTTCCCGAGGCCCGGGCCGGGATCCTGACCGGGCAGTTGCAGATCCTCGACGCGCTCGAAGCGCGGCTGCGGCCGTAGTGGCGGTTCACTGTTGCGAAACAATTCGGTCATGTCCCGGCTATGTCTGAGGCCTAACTTAGGGTGAAGTCGTCTCGAGAGGAGTCATCATGATCGCCGGACGCGTCCAGCCCAGTGAGCCGAACCACATCAGGATCGACGCACTGTCGGCGAGCGAGTGGAGGGTCTCTGACGATCGAGTCCCGTCCAACGACGCGAGCTCGCTGGTCGGTTTCATCGAAGAGCACGACGGTGTCTACGAGGTGCTGCGCTTCGGGGACCCGGTCGAGTTCACGTTCGCCCCCAGCCTCGACGCAGCGATCGCCCACTTGACGGATGCCGTCGGGCGATCGGCGACCGGGACCGGGCTCCACCTGGCCACGGTGACCCAGATCGTCAGGACCAAAGCCGCGTCCTGACGCCGCTACGGAGGGCACTCCGCGGTCGGCGCGAGTGCGAGCCAAAGCTGGCAGACTCTGACATATCCTGCCTCGTTACATCATGCATTTTATAGACAGCGGTCACCGTATCTGGTTAGGTGGTCAGGACGGGGCGTCTGATCTCGCTCTTTCGCTGCTGCTGCGGCGGCGATCGGTCGCGGGGTAAGTGTGAGGAATCCACCCGTTTCCGGGTGGAAATGAGGAGAATTGAATGGCTGAGAGACTAGTCCTGACGGGCGCAGGTGACGTGATTATCGATCGCGACGACCACCTATCCGTGTTCACGCACGTGAAGGACATTTTCCGGGCGGCCGACGTGGCCTACGTGAACATGGAGCAAATACTCTCCGACGACGGTATCCCGCATCCCGCCCAGTCGGTTTCGAAAGGCTCGCGCTTTGTCGAGGCCTACGCGGATGCCCAGGTGGATGTGGTGTCATGCGCAACGAACCACGCCTTGGATTGGGGAGTTCCCGGTCTCACGGGAACGATCGAAACGCTCGACGGCGCCGGCATCGCCCACTGCGGTACCGGCTCAAACCTCTTCGAGGCTCGAAAGCCTGCGATCTTGGAGCGCAAGGGGACGAAGTTCGGCGTACTCAATTACTGCTCGGTTGCTCGACCTGAGTACGACGCCGACGAGAACTACCCCGGCATCGCACCCCTGAAGGTCCACACGCTCTATCAGCAGGTTGACTTCCAGCCGGCGACCCCGCCTGCAATCATCTCGCGCCCCACTCCTGAGTCATACGAGATGATCGTCAGCGATGTGAAGGCACTGCGCGAGCAGGTGGACGTCGTCATCGTCGCCTTCCACTGGGGGCAGCACCTTGTTCCTGTGATCGTCCCTCAGTACTGCGTGGAGATGGCGCACGGTGTGATCGACGCGGGGGCCGATATCGTCATCGGCTCTCATACCCACATTCTGAAGGGTATCGAGCTGTACAAGGGCAAGGCCATCTACTACTCCACGGGAAACTTCGTTCTCGATTTCGGCAAGGGCTTCACGGACAGGAGACTGATCGACGGGCTCGACCAGCACTACTTCGGTGGCAAGCCAGATCCGAGCGTCCATGAAGAGCGAAACCAGACCATGATCGTCAAGGCCTACATCGAAGACGGCGAGATCGTGCAGTATGGCTTCATTCCGTGCATGATCATCGACGGCGACCCCACCCCCGTCAGACGGGGCGACAAGGGCGACGATGTTGTCGAGTACATGAAGAAGATCACCGAGGCAGCCGGCTTCAACGCGAAATTTGAGTGGATATCCGACGATGAGGTGGTCATCGTCGAGTCATGACCGGGCACGTGTTGCGACGTGCCGGTCACCGAGGGTCGCGAAGGTAGGCCAGCTGCGCGGCGACGGATGCCTCGGCGGCGAACCGCACCGCGGCATCCGTTTCGGCGTACACCCGGTCTGTGACCTGCGCGACGGTGGCATCGGCACCCAGCTCGGCCAGGGCGGCGCGGATCTGGTCCAGGCGCTCCTGCCGATGGATCAGGTACGCCTCGCACGCCGCGTCGAGGTGCGGCAGTACCGGGCCGTGCGCGGGCAGTACGGTGGCCGGCCCGATTGCGCGGAGGGTGGCCAGCGAGGAGAGGTAATCGGTAAGCGTGCCGTCGGGGTACCCGAGGATCGTGGTGCCGCGGCCGAGTACGGTGTCTCCAGTGAGCACCGACCCGAGCGGCCCATCGGCCGGCAGGTGGAAGCACACCGAATCACTGGTGTGCCCGGGGGTTGCGATGACGCGGATGCGCACCCCGGCCGCGTGGATCTCCTCGTCCGGTGTGAGCGGTGCCCCGTTGACGCAGTACGCGGCGTTCCGTGCGCGCACTGGTGCGCCGGTGAGCTCGGCGAAATGCGCGCTGGCGGCGCTGTGGTCAGCGTGATGGTGGGTGACCAGCACCAGGTCCACCCGGCCGGCGCCGGCGAGCACGGCGAGGTGGGCCTCGTCGAGCGGGCCGGGATCCACAACCACGACCGACGGGGAACCGGGCGCCTGGAGGATGTAGGAGTTGGTGCCGTCGAGGGTCATCGGCCCCGGATTGGGGGCCAGGACCCGCCGGGTGAGGATGCTGGTGGGCTCGATGGAGCCGGGCACTGCTGCCGGGGGCACTGCTGCGTCGTCATGCATGTCGGCAGCCTAATGCGGTCGCAGGCCGTGGGCTGGAAGCCGGCGCTAGGGTGGGAGCGCACGGCGGCACGACCGCCGGGTCGACCGACTGATCGGAACAGGCGATATGCAGGAAACCAGCCACACGGCGCCGTCCGAGCCCGCCCTGGCCGCGACGGCGGTGCTCCTGCGGGACGGTGTCTCTGGGCTCGAGGTGCTGCTGCTGGAGCGGCCGAGCGACCGTGGTTCGTTCGCCGGGGCCTGGGTGTTCCCGGGCGGCCGGGTGGACCCCGAGGACTGGGTCGCCGGTGGAAGCCCCGGTATCGGGGGCGTGGCCGACGCCACGGCCGTAACGGCGAATGAGACTGAACAGAATGCCGCGCGCCGCGCCGCGGTTCGGGAGGTACGCGAGGAGACGGGCCTGGCGGTGGCGCCGGGGGAGCTGGCCACCACCGCCTGCTGGACCCCGCCCGCCAGCGCACCGCGGCGATTCCGCACCTGGTTCTTCATCGCGCCCGCCCCGGAGGGTGAGCTCCTGCTCCCTCCGGACGAGGTGGTCGACCACGCGTGGGTACGCCCGGCGGCTGCTCTCGGGTTGCACGGTTCCGGCGCACTCCTCCTGGTGCCGCCGACCTGGGTGACACTGCACGGGCTCTCCCGGCACGACACCGTGAACGCCGCCCTGGCCGAGGCGCGGCGGGCGCCGGTGCAGGAGTTCGCCACCCGCATGGGAGCCGCCGGGACGATCTTGCTCTGGGAAGGTGATGTCGCCTACGACGACGACACGCTCGTCGACACAGCCGGTGCCCGCCACCGGCTGGAGGTCGGGCGGCTGCCCTGGGCGTACCGGCGGTATCCTGAACCGTGATGCTTCGAACCATGCTCTCCGCCAAAATCCACCGTGCCACGGTGACCCACGCCGACCTGCACTACGTCGGCTCCATCACGGTCGACAGCGACCTCCTTGACGCCGCCGGCATCCTGCCCGGCGAGAAGGTCAGTGTGGTCGACGTGACGAACGGCGCCCGCCTGGACACCTACACGATCGCCGGTGTTCCTGGCAGCGGCGTGATCGGCATCAACGGCGCCGCCGCCCACCTGGTCCAGGTCGGCGACCTGGTGATTCTCATCGCCTACGGCTTGCTGGACAGCGCCGAGGCCCTCACGTACCGACCGTCGATCGTGCACGTGGACGCGGAAAATCGAATCGTGCAGGTCGACGCGGATGCGGCATCCGTCGTGCCCGGCACCACTGCCGGACTTGAACGAGCGCCGCTGTCGCTGTGATCATGCACGCTCCCAGCCGCCTCGGTTAGCCTCGACGCATGCAGTTCGAGTCGACGTACGCGCCCCGCGTGCCGGTGAACCTGCGGGCCACGCTCGGCCCGGTCGGGCGCGGCCCGTTCGACCCGACGTTCCGGTGGGACGGTCCGTGCGCCTGGCTCACCCTGCGCACCGCTGCCGGGGCGGCCACGCTGCACCTGCGGCAGGGGGCTTCGATCGCAGCCCGGGCCTGGGGGCCAGGCGCAGAGCTCGCCATCGCGGGCGTGCCGGCGCTCCTCGGCGCTGACGACGACTGGGCCGGGCTCGACGTGAGCGGGCATCCGCTGCTCCACGAGACCCGACGACGGATGCCGGGCCTGAAGCTGGCGCGCACCGGCCGGCTGTTCGCGGCCCTGGTTCCGGCGATCATCGAACAGAAGGTCACCAGCGTCGAGGCGCTCCGCAGCTGGCGACGGCTGGCGACGAAGTTCGGTGAGCCGGCGCCGGGACCCGCGCCGGACGGGATGCGGGTCATCCCGAGCGCTGATGCCTGGCGCCGGATTCCCTCCTGGGAGTGGCACACCGCCGGGGTCGGACCGAACCGCGCGGAGGCCGTGGTGCGCGCGGCATCCGTCGCCTCGTCGCTGGAACGCGGCGCCGCCATGAACGCGACAGAGGCGGCGCAGCGGATGCGCACCGTGCCGGGGATCGGCGTGTGGACGGCCGCGGAGACGGTGCAGCGTTCGCACGGGGACCCGGACCACGTCAGCGTCGGCGACTACCACCTGGCCGCCTTCGTCGGCTGGGCGCTGGTCGGGGCGCCGGTGGACGACGACGGGATGCTCGAACTGCTCGCGCCGTGGGAAGGGCAGCGGCAGCGGGTGGTGCGGCTGCTGGTCGCGAGCGGGTTCCGGAAGCCGTCGTTCGGCCCGCGAATGACGATCCAGGACCACCGCGGGCACTGACGGGTCTCGACAAGCTCGAACACCGGGTCTCGACAGGCTCGAACACCGGGCCGGTGGTTGAGCCTGTCGAAATCAGAGTGTGGGCACCAGCCGGCCGACCGGCTGGCAGGGCTGGCCGCCGACGAGATTCAGGCACGGGGCGAAAATGGCGGGGTAGGGCACGGTGTCGGTGGGCCCGAACCAGCGGTTGTAGAGGATCCAGAAGTTGAGGTTGCCGTACGCGGAGCACTCATCGCCGTCTTGTGCGACGTTCGCCAGCGCCGCCGCGTTCGGCTGGTACGGCGTGTAGTTGTACAGGTTGGCGGTGGCCTGGTTGCGGATCTGCACCGGCGTTGACCCGCACGCGGCGTTCGGGTGGTACCCGACGTCCACAGTGCCGATGTGGTAATCGCGCACCGGTTGCTGCGTGTACTGCCGGAACTGCCAGGCCGCGTTGTACACCTGGTTGAAGAATCCGAAATACTCGGTGTCGCAGTCGGCGGTGTCCGGGCACCCGTAGCCGGTGGCGCGCAGGTAGCCTGAAGCACTCGGCCGGGTGACCAGGGATTGCTCCTTCTGCAGCAACACCAGCAGCACCCGCGGGCTGATCCCGCACGCCTCCGCGACCTTCGCGATGATGCGGCTGGCCCGCTCGTTCTTCGCCCCGTCGTAGGCCGCGCAATGCCCGGCGCCGACGGCCGGCTGCGACACGGTGTCCTGCCGGAACCAGGACAGGCACGGCGACGAGCTGTCGCGCGGCTTGCACGGATGGGCGACCAGGAAGTCCTGGATCTCGCTCTCGGTCATCGCGTGGGCGTTGAAGAAGTTGTAGTCGCTGATGATCAGGCCGGGGTCGAAGCCGCGCCCGCCGTGGTCATTGACGGAGCTATGGACGGAGCTGTCGGCGGAGCTCCCGGCGGCGGTGGCCGGCGTCGCCCCGGCGGTGCCGGTCGCCACTGCGACGACGGCGATCAGTGCCGCGACAGCGACCATCGCAAGCCGGCGAACGCGAGTCGGACGGCGCGTTGCGACGAGGACAGTCATGGGTTCGACCCTACCGGGCGCCGCTGGTGGTGGGCTGCGAAAGCCTAGAACCAGGTGCTCAGCCAGGGCGCATACGGGGAGTGGAATGTGTTGTCGAGCCGGGCGGCGGCATCCGTTGTGCCTTCGGTGATGCGGCCGGCAGCGGCCAGTGCCTGCGCGCCGGTAGCGCCCAGGTACAGGGCGGCGAGATCGGCGGCGGAGAGCGACAGGCGGATCGCGTCGGTCGGTGCTGCTCCGGGAGGCAGCGGATGCGCACTCGCTCGGCCGTCCCGCACCGCGAGCAGGTAGGTGCCGCCGATGAGGCCGAGCGGATCGTCGACCGTCAGCGCGAATGTGCCGTCTGCGGCATATGTTCGTCGCTCGAGCGCGGCCGGCAGGTCGAGGATGCGGAGCCACAGGTGGTCTCGTTCGTCGGTCTTCCGCACCGAGCGGTAGTCGGAGACCTGCCAGGAGACCGTCTCCCGGGTGCGACGCAGGGGTGCGCGCACCTCGTTCACCAGGTCCATCTCCAGCACGTAGCGCCACAGGGCGGCGGAGGCCTCGTCGGTTGCCGCGACCAGGTCGCTGATCTCGAGCCGGCCGGGGTAGCCGCCCGGGCCGTGCACGAACCGGTACACCGCGTAGCCCTGCAGCCGGCCGGACTCGTCGTCGTAGCGGACGGCTCGCATGGCAGGGTTCGTGTCCTCCTCGTCCGGCGGGAACAGCCCGAGGATCTTCCGCCACAGGTCGTCGCGGCGGTCGACCTCGCCGGGCGATGTCTGCCGGGCCCTGGCGAACACGCCGGGGGCTTCGGACAGGAGCGAGGCCGGGGTGACAAGGTGGACGCGACCGGCCGGCACCGGTCCGAGGAAGCGGGCCCTGGCGGTGTCGATCGAGTAGTCGGCACGGTATGCGGAGGGGGCGAACCCGTACCGGGCGTAGATGGTGGCCTCGGAGACGGTGAGCATGGCGATCGGCAGGCCCGCCCGCTGTGCGGTGCGAAGCTCGCCGCCGAGCAACGCCCGTGCGATTCCGCGGCGACGGTGGGTCGGCGCGACGGTCACGCTGCTGATCGCCCACGCCGGAAGCACGTCGCCGCCCGGCACCGTCAGGTCCATCACCCAGGTGCGCACCGTGGCGACCGGGCTGGCGGGATCGGCAGCTGAGGGGTCCCACACCCCGGTGACCCGGTCGTCGCCGAAGCTGTCGAGCAAGGCGGTGATGCGTTCGTCGTTCGGCACGCGGTCATGGAAGCCCTGGGTCTCGGCCAGCAGCCAGCGCCGCGCGGCGGCTGTGTCGGCGTTATCGATGAGGCCGAGTTCCAGGCCGGCGCCGGCCAGGAATCGGGTGGATTCCGGATCGGGCGGGACTGCTGAGAAGTCGGTCACGGGCCCACCCTAGCCGGGGCGGTCGGCGTCGCAACAGCTCGAGCATGCGCCCCGGCCGGCCGGGTGGACCTACCCGGCTGGAGTCGGCGTGCGGGTGGCGGGGGTCGGCGCGGTCGTGCCGGCCGTCGCCTGGGTCTGCACGAAGGCAGCGAACGCGGCGGCATCATCGAGTGCCCCGGAGTAGGCCGTGCCGTTCACCAGCACGGTCGGGGTGCCGGTGACCTTCGGCACGGTGGAGTTCGGCAGCGGTCCGGCCAGCGCCCGTTTGGTCGCGGCGCCCACCCACGGCGCGAAGGTCTGGCCGGCGATGCAGGTGGGGACCCCGGCAGCCGTCACGCCGGCACCCGTGACCAGGCTGGCGAGCGCGTCGTCGGTCAACCCGCTGGTGTTCTCGGCCGGTTGCTTGGCGAACAACGCGGTGTTCACCGCGAGGAAGTGGTTGGGGTCCATGTCGGCCACGCAGGCGGCGGCGTTGGCGGCACGGGTGGAGTACTTGGTGCCGGACGATGAGCTGTCCAGGATCGATATCGGATGCACCTCGAGGGTGGCATTGCCGGCGGTCACCCACCCGGCGATCTGCTGCGCGTTCGTGGTTTCGAACTGGCCGCAGAACGGGCACAGGTAGTCCACGTAGGTCACGATGTTCACGGTGCCGGCCAGGCTGGTCCGGTCGGTGGCGGTGGGTGTGGCACCGGCCGCGATGGCGGGCGTGGTGACGGCGGTGACGGATGTGCCGTCTCCGGTGAGCAGGATCCCGTCGCTGGCCATGTTCCGCGGCCCGGTCGCCGCTTCCGGGCGCACCCCGTTGACGATCACGATCGCGACGATGGCCGCGATGGCGACGATGCCGACGGCGACCCCGCCGCGCCAGGCCAGCCGGCGTCGCCGCTGCCGCTTCTGTTGCTCCTCGCGCAGCATCCGAGCCTTCTCGCGAGCGAGATCCCGGCGGTCCTTGCGCGGGGGGAGTGACTGGCCGGGAGCCGGACTCATCATGTGGTTGCCGTTTCGTCGGGGATGTGGGCCCACGCTACGAGCCCCGCCTTTGCGTGTGGTTTCGGTCTGCTGTGACATTCCTGTGAGTTCGCCCGGCCCGCGGGGGGAGCGCACTCCACGGCCGTGCCCCCGCCTGCCATGCTGGTCCCCATGTCGACCCGCACCGTCGTGATCGCCCCGGATTCCTTCAAGGGAACGGCCGGCGCGGCCGATGTCGCCCGGGCACTCGCTGCCGGCTGGGCGAGTGTGCGCCCCGACGACACCGTGCGGCTCCTGCCGATGGCCGACGGCGGTGAGGGCACGGTCGAGGCCTTCGAGACTGCGGTGCCCGGTGCGCAACGAATTCCGGTGCGAGTGCAGGGTCCAAACGACCGACCGGTCGACGCTCACTGGCTCCTCCTGCCCGACGGCACGGGCGTCGTCGAACTGGCCAACAGCAGCGGACTCACGCTGCTGGGCTCGCTGCGTCCGCTGGACGCCCATACCCTCGGGTTCGGCGAGGCGATCCGCGCGGCACTCGACTACGGCGTCCGCCGCCTGGTCCTCGCGCTCGGCGGCAGCTCGTCGACCGACGGCGGGGTGGGCGCATTGGTCGCGCTCGGCGGCACCTTCCGCGATGCGGCGAACCGACCGGTGCGCCTCGGCAATCGGGGACTGGGCACTCTCGCCACAGTCGGCCTGGCCGGGGTGCGGCCGCTCCCGGTGGACGGCGCGGTGATCCTCTCCGATGTGACGAACCCGTTGCTCGGGACGCACGGCGCGGCATCCGTTTTCGGTCCGCAGAAGGGCGCGAATGCGGCGCAGGTACTCGAGCTGGAGTCGAACCTCACGCGGCTGGCGCGGCTCATGCGGGGGGTCGACCCCGAAACGCCGGGCACCGGGGCCGCGGGCGGGACCGGGTTCGGGCTCCTCGCCTGGGGCTCCACGATCCGGTCCGGCGCCGCGGCGATCGGGGAGGCGGTCGGCCTGCCGGGCGCCATTGCCGGGGCATCCGTTGTCATCACGGGCGAGGGCCGGTTCGACGCCCAGTCGGCCGCCGGGAAGGTGCCGAGCTACGTGGCCGGCCTGGCGGAGGCATCTGGTTCCCTGGTGATGCTCGCGGCCGGGTCGATCGAGGCCGATACTGGCGGCTTCTCAGCCTCGGTGTCGCTCACCGAGCTTGCCGGCACCGCACAGGCGGCGATGGCCGAGCCGCTCTGGTGGCTGGCGCTGGCCGGCGCGCGGCTGGCCGCCGACTACGGCGCAATCGGTGCCCTCACTCAGGAGAATGCTCGGGAGTAACCCCGCGTACGCGCGAGGTGCCCCCGAATGTCCTGAATAAGTTCCGGGATTGTTAAGAGGAATCAGCGACGGGCGGCGTACTGCCTGCGGATCAGCGGCCTGAAGTCCGGCGCGGGCCGCGCGGCGATCGATAGCGCCCAGCTGGGCCGCGCACCCGAGAGCGCCCACGCCGCCTGAGCGGCTGCCCCGTCCGCCACGTATTCGCCGGGCGCCGGCACGACGACCGGCGCGTCGAACACCTGCGCGGCGATGGCCTGCACCGCCGGGTTCAGGGCCGCACCGCCGATCAGGAGGATCCGCTCCGCCGCGACGCCGTGGCTGAGGAGCGCGTCGAGGCCGTCGGCCAGCCCGCAGAGCAGCCCTTCGATCGCGGCCCTGGCGAGGTTCGGCCGGGTGGTTGAGGCCAGGGTCATTCCGAAAACAGATGCCGTCGCATCCGGCAGGTTCGGGGTGCGCTCGCCCTCGAAATAGGGTTTCAGCACCAGGCCGCCCGCCCCGGCTGGCGACTCAAGCGCGAGTCGGCCGAGTTCGGCGTGGTCGACGCCGAGCAGCCCCGCGACAGAGTCGAGGATGCGCGCCGCGTTCAGGGTGGCGACCAGCGGCAGGAACCGCCCGCTGGCGTCGGCGAATCCGGCGACCGTGCCGGTGGCATCCGTTGCCGGTGTGTCGGTGACGGCGAAGACGGTGCCGCTGGTGCCGATGGACACGATCACGTCGCCGGCTGTCGCCCCGAGGCCGAGGGCCGCGCCCGCGTTGTCGCCCGCGCCCGCGCCGACGACGAGGCCGGCCGGTATACCGGTTGCCCCCGACGTAGTGCCGGCCGATTCGCCGGGGTCGAGCACCCGGGGCAGGACCGCGCCGTGGCCGAGGGCGCGCTCGAACAGGTCGACGTCGTACTCACCGGTGGCCGGGGACCAGTACCCCGTGCCGCTCGCGTCGGAGCGGTCGGTGGCCAGCTCGGTGAGCACCGGCCCGAGCCGGCTCTCGCCAGCCGCGCCGAAGCCCCGGAGCCGCCAGGTCAGCCAGTCGTGGGGGAGCGCGACGGCGGCCACCCGGGCGGTGTTCAGAGGCTCGGCGCCCTGCAACCAGCGCAGCTTGGTGTTCGTGAAGGACGCGACCGGCACGGATCCGGTGCGCCGCGCCCACTCCCCGGCGCCGACTTCGGCGATCAGGTCCAGCGCGGCCGGGGCGCTGCGGGTGTCGTTCCAGAGCAGGGCGTCGCGGATCACCCGCCCGTCGGCGTCCAGCGCGACCATGCCGTGCTGCTGCGCCGCGACAGAGATGGCCGACACGTCGTCGAGTCCGCCGGCATCCGTTATCGCTGCCTGCAGGGCGTCCCACCAGGCGGCAGGATCGACCTCGGTGCCCACGGGGTGGGAGGCCCGGCCGGTGCGGACGAGGGCGCCGGTGCCGGCATCCCGGATCACGATCTTGCAACTCTGCGTCGACGAATCGACTCCGGCAACCAGGGTCATGGGTTCATTCTCCACGGGTAGGGGTCTGATCAAGGGGTGAAACCGGGCTCTCGCGGGGGCCCCGGCTGCATAACTCCTGCAATTTCGGATGCCGCCGCCGACGAGCCGCGGAATTCCGGCGGGGCCGACTCGGCCGGATTGCAATTGCAGGAGTTATGCGCACGAGGCCCGGTAGCGGCCTGCGCGGCAGGCACGCCCTAGCCGCGGGCTCCGAGCAGGTGCTCGAGCGCCAGCTGCTGCAGGCGCACAAATCCGAAGCCCTTGGCATTGAAATAGGCGTCGGCGTCGAAGTCCTCGTAGGCGCTGTGGTCAGCAATCAGGTCGTCGTACGACTCGCCCGCGTCAAGGGTCGGCTGCGACAGCTCCGGCACGAGCGAGGCGGCCAGGGCCTCCTGCACCTCGGGGTCGGCGCGGAACGAGGCGGCCCGCTCCTTGAGCAGCAGGTAGGTGCGCATGTTCGCGGCCGCGGAGTCCCACACGCCGGTGATGTCCTCGGTACGCGACGGCTTGTAGTCGAAGTGGCGTGGGCCATCGTATGACGGGCCGCCGTTCGGGCCGCCGTTCTCGAGCAGGTCCACCAGCGCGAACGCGTTCTGCAGGTCGCCGTGGCCGAACACCAGGTCCTGGTCGTACTTGATGCCGCGCTGCCCGTTCAGATCGATGTGGAACAGCTTCCCCTGGTACAGCGCCTGCGCGATGCCGGCGGCGAAGTTCAGCCCGGCCATCTGCTCATGCCCGACCTCCGGGTTCACCCCGACCAGCTCCGGCCGCTCGAGGGTCTCGATGAACGCCATCGCGTGTCCGACGGTGGGCAGCAGGATGTCCCCGCGGGGTTCGTTCGGCTTCGGCTCGATGGCGAAGCGGATGTCGTAGCCCCTGTCCGTGACGTAGTCGCCGAGCAGGTTCACGGCTTCCCGGTAGCGCTCCAAAGCCTGGCGGATGTCCTTGGCCGCATCGTATTCGGCGCCCTCGCGGCCGCCCCACATCACGAACGTCTTCGCGCCGAGCTCGACGCCGAGCTCCAACTGGCGGATCACCTTGCGCAGAGCGAACCGGCGCACCGAGCGGTCGTTGGAGGTGAACCCGCCGTCCTTGAACACCGGCGCGCTGAACAGGTTCGTCGTGACCATCGGAACCACGAGGCCCGTAGCGTCGAGCGCCCCCTTCAGGCGGTCGATCTGGGTCTGGCGGTCGGCATCCGTTGATCCGAACGCGAACAGGTCGTCGTCGTGGAAGGTCAGGCCGTACGCGCCGAGGTCGCTGAGCCGGTGCACGGCTTCGACGACGTCGAGCGGCGCGCGGGTCGGGCCGCCGAACGGGTCGGCGCCGTTGTAGCCGATGGTCCAGAGGCCAAAGGAGAACTTGTCGTCGCGGGTGGGCGTGAGAGCCATGGGTGTCCTTCAGCTTCGTTGATGATTTGTTGGATGTGAGAACATATTACGGCATGGCTGGTTCTGCGACAAGCGCATGCCGCCGCTAAGGTTCATTCCATGTCCTCGCTCGCCGGCCTCGCGCAGGCCGATGCCCCGCCGCGCGGCACAGCCGACCAGTTGCGCCGGCAGAACCTTGCCCGGTTGCTGACCCTGATCCACCAGAACGGTTCGCTGTCACGGGCCGAACTCACCCGGCGCACCGGCCTCAACCGCTCCACCGTCGGAGCGCTGGTGGCCGACCTGGTCGCCCTGGACCTAGCTTTCGAGACCATGCCGGACTCCGGAAGCCGCGCCGGCCGGCCCAGTCCCATCGTCAATCCCGGCAGAACGGTGGTGGCGATCACGGTCAACCCGGAGGTCGACGCCATCCACATCGCACTGGTCGCCCTCGGCGGCCGGGTGCTGCGCACCGTGCACCTCGACGTCGAGTCTCCGCTCACCGTGGCGGAGGTCGTCACCCGCAGTTCGGCCGCGATCGCAGGCATGCTCTCGGGGCGGGAGCCCGCGGTGCGCGTGATCGGAGTCGGCCTCGCCGTCCCCGGCCAGGTGCGCCTCTCCGACGGCCAGGTGCGGGAAGCCACCCATCTCGGCTGGTTCGAAGAGCCGATGGCAGCGATGATGGCCCGCGCCACCGGGTTCCCCACCTGGGCGGCCAACGCCGCCATCGTCGGGATGCGCGCTGAGGGCGTCTTCGGGGCCGGCCGGGGCGTCGACGACCTGGTGTACTTCATCGGCGGTTCCAGCGGGATCGGCGGGGGAGTCGTCACCGGCGGCCAGTGGATGACCGGTTCCGCCGGGTATGCCGGCGAGTTCGGCCACACCTTCGTGCAGAGCGCGGGCACCGCCTGCCACTGCGGGGCCAGCGGATGCCTCGAAGCCGAGGTCACGCAGCGGGCGCTCCTGGAGGTGGCCGGCCTCCGGCACGACGAGGCCGACGAACTTGCGGTTGCGCTCATCGGGTCAACGGACCCGGCGGCCGCCGCGCTGGTGTCGCGAGACCTCGAACTGCTCGGCATCGCCGTTCGTAACGCCGTGAATGTGTTCAACCCGGCCAGGGTCGTGCTCGGCGGTTTCCTGGCCGAACTCTACCGCGCCGGCGGCGATCGGGCCCAGTCGTTGGTGGGCGCCGCCATCCGCTCGGCCAGGGAGAGCGTGACGATCGTGCCGGCCGCCCTCGGCCGCGACCAGCTGATGATCGGCGCCGGGGAACTGGTCTTCGCCGGCCTCCTCGCCGACCCCTCAGGCGCCCTCTCCCGCTGACCCCCCCTCCCGCCGCCCTCCCTTCCGCCGCCCTCCCTCCCGCTAGCCCCTCCCGCGAGACCGCACTTGTTGGGGTTATGACGCCCGGATAACCCCAACAAGTGCGGGTTCGGCGGGCGGGAGGGAGGTGCGCCGGGGAGCTTTGTTGACGGGGGGAACATTCGCCCGGGTGGGGCCGGAGGGCAGGCGGGAGGGGTGCGCGCGAGCAGCGATGCGTCGAATTGATCCCAGAACCTGCTTGCAGAATGCCCTCCGCTGTGCTTATGTTGTGCACGTCAACAAATTGCATCGGAGTGGCTGCAGCCTGCTACGCATCCGCTCCACTACAAGGAGGTATTCGATGCGTAAGAGGCATCTCGCACTGGGCGCCATGCTGGTCGCCGGTGCAATGCTGCTGGCCGGTTGCTCGACCAGCGGCGGCAGTTCCAGCGACACAGTGAACAAAAACGTCGACGGCGCGGGCAAGACCCTCACCCTCTGGCACTTCGAGAGCGAGACCAGCGCCATGGGTATCGCCTGGGACCAGGCGATCAAGACGTTCGAGAAGGAAACCGGCGCCAAGGTCAAGTTCGAGGCGAAGAGCTTCGAGCAGATCCGCTCCACCGCCAGCCAGGTGCTGAACTCCAACGCCGCACCCGACATCCTCGAGTACAACAAGGGCAACGCCACGGCGGGGCTGCTCTCCAGCCAGGGTCTGCTGTCCAACATCGACAAGGCCGTCGACGCCTACGGCTGGGACAAGAAACTCGCCCCGTCGCTGCAGACCACGGCGAAGTACGACGACAAGGGCATCATGGGCTCCGGCAGCTGGTTCGGCGTGCCGAACTACGGCGAATACGTCGAGGCCTACTACAACAAGGACATGTTCGCGAAGTACGGCATCGAGGTGCCGACGACCCAGGACGAACTCGTCACTGCGATGCAGAAGTTCACCGACGCCGGCGTGACCCCGCTCGCCGAGTCCGCAGCGGAGTACCCGCTCGGCCAGCTCTGGTACCAGCTCGCCCTGACCAAGGCCGACCGCGCGTTCGTCGACGACTACCAGCTCTACAAGGGCAAGGTCGACTTCAGCGGACCGGAACTGAGCTACGCAACCGCCACGATCAAGGACTGGGTGGACAAGGGCTACATCTCCAAGGACGTCACCGGCGCCAAGGCAGAGGATGCCGGCACCAGCTTCATCAGCGGCCAGTACCCGATCTTCTTCTCCGGCAGCTGGTGGTACAACCGCTTCAACACCGAGGTGAAGTCGTTCGACTGGGGAACCTTCCTCTACCCGGGCGCGAAGATGTCGCCCGGATCGGCCGGCAACATGTGGGTGGTCCCCGAGAAGGCCCAGAACAAGGACCTCGCCTACAAGTTCATCGACATCACCATGCGTCCGGAGATCCAGGCACTGATCGGCAACAACGGCGGCGTTCCCGTCGCAGCGGACAGCGCCGACATCACCGATCCCAAGAGCAAGGAACTGATCGACAACTTCAACACGCTGACCGGGGCTGACGGCATCGCCTTCTACCCCGACTGGCCCACCCCGACCTTCTACGACCAGCTGAACGCCGGCCTGCAGGAGCTCATCAACGGCACCAAGTCGGCCAAGGACGTCAACAAGGAACTCGGCGACGAGTACCAGTCGGGCGTCGACGACATCGTCAACCAGTAACACCCTGCGGGAGGGTCCGGCATCCGGCCGGCCCCTCCCGCACCGCTTGCCTCCCAACGAAAGGCCCGGCCCATGACAGCCGTGATACCCGCTGACGTCGCTGCTGACATCACGCGGAATAGAAAAGCCCCCAGCGAAAGCCTGCTCCCGCACAGCGGCCGCGGTGGTTTCTGGTGGTACCTGCTTCCCGGCTTCGCCCTGCTGGCCGTGGTGGTGCTCGTGCCCCTGGTCTGGAACATCTACCTCAGCTTCACCTCGTACCGCGGCATCCGCCCGCCGAAGTGGATCGGCCTCGCCAACTGGACCAAACTTCTCGGCGACGAGAAATTCTGGACCTCGTTCGGCAACAGCGTCGCCATGATCATCGCAATGGTGATCGTGCCGACACTGCTCGGACTGCTCCTGGCCGCCATGCTGTTCGACCTGATCGGAAAGAAGTTCGGCGGACGGCTGGCCAGCTTCCTCAGGGCCACCTATTACCTGCCCCAGATCCTGCCCGCCGTCATCGCGGCCATCGTGATCGGCTGGATCCTGCGCCCGGAGAACGGCGCCCTCAACTACGTCCTGCAGGCGGTGGGCCTCGGCTCGCTGCAGCACAACTGGCTCGGCAGCCCCGACACCGCACTGGCCTCGATCATGGTCGTGATGGTCTGGGTGCAGATCGGATACCCGGTCGTCATCTTCATGGCGGCGCTGCAGCGGGTGGATCCCGAGCTCTACGAGGCGGCGGAACTGGACGGCGCGAACTGGTTCCAGCGGTTCCGCGCGATCACGGTCAGCATCATCCGGCCGGAGATCTACGTCGTCACGCTCACCTGCACGATCGCGGCGCTCAAAGTGTTCGGTCCGATCTACACCCTCACCCGCGGCGGCCCGGGCACCGCCACCATCGTGCCCAGCTACTACTCGTACAGCGAGTTCTTCCAGAACCAGCAGGTCGGCTACGGCGCCACCATCGCCACAGCCCTGACGCTGCTCATCATCGTGGTGTCTGTTCTGTTCATTTCCGCCCAGAATCGCTCGGAGCGCAAGGAGCGTGAGATCTGATGACCACCCAACTCGCACCCGTTCGGACGGCCCAGCCGGCGCCAGCGCGTAAAACCCACCGGCAGAAGCCCAAGAAGACCGTCGCCGATTGGGTGATCCTCGCGGCCGCGATCGTGGCCGGCGTGGCCATCGCAGTGCCCTTCCTGCTGATCCTGGTCAACTCGTTCAAGTCGCCGGCCGACTACAACACCGGTGGCCCCCTGCAGTTGCCGAGTCACCTGTACTTCGACGGTATCGTCAACTTCTGGGAGCGCGTCGCCTTCCCGCAGAAGCTCTGGAACAGCGTCTTCATCAGCGGGATGGTGGCCGTGCTCGCGGTGCTCATCTCGGTGCTGAACGCCTACGCACTGGGCATCGGGCGGGTCAAGGCTCGCGTCTGGATCATCGTTCTGTTCCTGCTGGCGAACATGATCCCGCAAGAGGCCCTGCTGTACCCGCTGTACTTCATGTTCAAGCAGGTCGGCCTCTACGACAACGTGTGGAGCGTCATCATCATCTTCACGGTGATCCAGAGCGCGTTCGGCACCTATCTGCTCTCCAGCGTCTACGGCACCTTCCCGAAGGAGATCCTCGAAGCGGCGTCCCTCGACGGTGCCAGCCGGTGGACCATCCTGTGGCGCGTCATCGTGCCGATCAGCAGGCCCACACTGTCGGTGCTGTTGATCTTCTTCTTCATCTGGACCTGGAACGAGTTCCTGATCCCGCTGGTGTTCCTGGTCAGCAATGACAACCAGACGGTACCGGTGGCGATCAGCGTGCTGCAGGGCGACCGGCTGATGGACGTCACCACGACCAGCGCCTCCGCCCTGCTCGGCCTGATCCCCACGCTCATCTTCTTCCTTATCTTCCAGCGCACCCTGACCCGCGGCATCACCGCCGGCGCCGTCAAGTAGCAGCACACACGACCACAGGAGTCACATGAAATTCACCGACGGTTTCTGGCAGACCAGGCCCGGCGTCACCCCGCTTTACGCCCAGGAGGCGTACGACATCGTCGCCGGTGACGACACCCTCACCGTCACGGCGCCGACCCGCGTCATCGCCGGTCGTGGCGACACCCTCAACCGACCGACCCTCACGGTGACGCTCAGCTCGCCACTGCCGAACATCGTCGGCGTGAGGATCGAGCACTTCCAGGGCGGCCGCGACGAGATCGGCTTCGACCTCGCCACCGAGACCGGGCACGTCCGCGTGGCGACGACGGATGCCTGCGGCACGCTCACGACGGGCGAGCTCACGGCGTCCGTCGCCCACGGCGCACCCTGGAACCTGAGCTTCAGTGCGGGCGGCAGAACCTTGACGCACAGCGGCGCCAAGTCGCTCGGGTACGTGCAGGTGGCACCGGGCGCCGAGGTGACCAGCGGAATCGTCGGCAATGCCCGCTCCGCCGACACGCAGCATCCGCCGCAGCCGGCCTCGTTCGTGCACGAGCAGCTCGCCCTCGGCGTCGGCGAACTCGTCTACGGCCTCGGTGAGCGCTTCGGGCCGCTGGTGAAGAACGGGCAGGTGGTCGACATCTGGAACGCTGACGGCGGCACCTCCAGCGAGCAGGCGTACAAGAACGTTCCGTTCTACCTCACCAACCGCGGCTACGGCGTGCTGGTCAACCATCCCGGGCATGTGTCGTACGAGGTCGGCTCGGAGACGGTCGAACGGGTGCAGTTCTCGGTGCCGGGGGAGAGCCTCGAGTACTACCTCATTTACGGGCCGAGCCCCAAGCAGATCCTCGAGCGCTACACCGCCCTCACCGGGCGCCCCGCCCGGGTGCCGGCCTGGACCTACGGGCTGTGGTTGTCGACGAGCTTCACCACCAACTACGACGAGGAGACCGTCACCGGCTTCATCGACGCGATGGCCGAGCGGGACCTGCCGCTGTCGGTGTTCCATTTCGACTGCTTCTGGATGCGCGAATTCAACTGGTGCGACTTCGAGTGGGACCCGCGCACCTTCCCCGACCCGGAAGGCATGCTCGGCCGCCTGCACGCGAAGAACCTGCACGTGTGCGTCTGGATCAACCCGTACATCGGGCAGCGATCCCCGCTGTTCGCCGAGGCCGCCGCCGCCGGCTACCTGGTCAAGCGCCCGAACGGCGACGTCTGGCAGTGGGACCTGTGGCAGGCCGGCATGGGCCTGGTCGATTTCACCAACCCGGATGCCACAGCCTGGTACCAGGGGCACCTCCGGCGCCTGCTGGGCCAGGGCGTCGACGCGTTCAAGACCGACTTCGGTGAGCGGATCCCGCTCGAGGTCGACTACTTCGACGGCTCCAGCCCCGAGCGCATGCACAACTACTACACCCAGCTCTACAACCAGGCGGTCTTCGACGTGCTCGAGGAGGTACGCGGCGAGGGCGACGCGGTGCTGTTCGCCCGCTCAGCCACTACCGGCGGCCAGACCATGCCGGTGCACTGGGGCGGCGACAACACCTCCAGCTACGAGTCGATGGCCGAGACCCTTCGCGGCGGGTTGTCCCTCGGGTTCAGCGGGTTCGGTTTCTGGAGCCACGACATCGGCGGCTTCGAGGGCATGCCCGACGCCGGCGTGTTCAAGCGCTGGACCGCATTCGGCCTGCTCTCCAGCCACAGCCGGTTCCACGGCAGCAGTTCCTACCGGGTGCCGTGGATCTTTGACGAGGCAGCCGGCATCGATGAAGCGGATGCCCAGAGTGCGGTCAGCGTGACGCGCAGGTTCACGAAGCTCAAGCTCTCCCTGATGCCGTACCTCTACGCCGCCGGTTTGGACGCCGCCAGGGTCGGCACCCCGGTGATGCGTCCGATGCAGCTGGAATTCGCCGGCGACCCCGCAGTCGACTACCTGGACCGGCAGTACATGCTCGGCGGCGACCTCCTGGTCGCACCGGTGTTCTCCGCCTCCGGCGACGTGGAGTTCTACCTGCCCGCCGGCACCTGGACGAACTACTTCACCGGGGAGCAGGTGCAGGGGCCGGTCTGGCGCCGGGAGACCCACGGTTTCGACAGCCTGCCGTTGTACGTGCGGGAGGGCGCGGTGCTCCCGATCGGCGCCCGAAGCGACCGGCCGGATTACGACTACCTCGACGGCCTCGTCCTCGCGGTGTATCCGTCGGCTGCCGCATCCGCCGGGGCGGTTCACACGGTCAGCGTGACCACGCCGGAGGGGCCGAGTGCCGACTTCACCGTCGAACGCTCGGCCGGGCAGTTGCGTGTCACAAGCGATTCCACGGCTTCGTGGAGCGTTAAGGTCAGTACTGGGGGCGGCGTCGTCGGCCAGTTGAATGGAGAGGCGGTCGTAACACTGTGAGTAGCACTGTGAGTACCGAAACCACACCAACCGGAACAGTCGAAAGCGCGGACTATCGCGACGGCGGGCTGGCCTTTCCCGCCGCCTTCGTGTTCGGATCGGCCACTGCGTCGTACCAGATCGAGGGGGCCGTGAACGAGGGCGGCCGCGGACCGTCGATCTGGGACACCTTCAGCCACACCCCCGGGCTGGTCTGGAACGGCGACACCGGAGATGTGGCAGACGACCACTACCACCGGCTCGAGGAGGACCTCGAGCTGATGAAGAGCCTGAACCTGCAGGCGTACCGGTTCTCGATCGCCTGGCCGCGGATCCAGCCCACCGGCGTGGGACCGGCGAACCAGGCCGGGCTCGACTTCTACTCCCGCCTCATCGACGGCCTGATCGAACGCGGCATCACCCCCGTCGCGACGCTCTACCACTGGGATCTCCCGCAGGCCCTTGAAGACGAGGGCGGCTGGGCAAACCGCCGGACGGCGCTGGCCTTCGGCGAATACGCCCGCATCGTGGGCGAGGCCTTCGGTGACCGGATCGCCGTCTGGACCACCCTCAACGAACCGTGGTGCTCCGCCTATTTGGGCTACGCCTCCGGCGCCCATGCACCCGGGCGCACCGAACCGCTCGCTGCGCTGCAGGCCGTGCACCACCTCAACCTGGCCCACGGCCTGGCCATCCAGGAACTGAAGAAGGTCGTGAGCAACGACCCCCAGTTCTCGGTCACGCTCAACCTGCACGCCATCCGTGGTGAGGGTCCGACCGGCCCGGAGGCGGTGCGCCGGATCGACGCGCTGGCCAACCGGGCCTTCACCGGGCCGATGCTGCACGGCGCCTACCCGGCCGACCTGCTCGAAGACACCGCATCGATCACCGACTGGTCGTTCGTGCTGCCCGGCGACACCGACATCATCAAGCAGCCGATCGACATCCTCGGCGTCAACTACTATTCGACGACGCTGGTGCGGGTCTGGGACGGCGAGGGCGAGCGGCTGAGCGCGGATGGGCACAAGAACGTCGGCGCGTCGCCGTGGCCCGCCGCCGACAACATCGAATTCCTCGCTCAGCCCGGCCCGTACACGGAAATGGGCTGGAACATCGAGCCGAGCGGCCTCGAAGAGTTGCTGCTGGCCGTGCACGCCGAGTTCCCCGGCCAGCCGCTGATGATCACCGAGAACGGCGCCGCGTTCCCCGACGTCGTGACGGATGCCTCGGTGACGGATGCTGGTGCATCCGTCGGCCCCGCCGTGCACGACGACGACCGGATCGACTACCTGCGACGGCACATCACGGCCGCGCACCGGGCGCTGCAGCAGGGAGTGGACCTTCGCGGCTACTTCGTCTGGTCGCTGATGGACAACTTCGAGTGGGGCTACGGGTACTCCAAGCGTTTCGGGATCGTGCGCGTCGACTACGACACCCTCGAGCGGCTGCCCAAGGACAGCGCCCACTGGTACGCCGAGCTCGCAGCCACGAACCGGATCCCGGCCCGATGAGGGCGGAGTGACCATGGCCGTGGCGTCATGACCCCGCCTCCGGCGCGCGGCAACAACCTCGACACCGTCCGGCAGCACAACCTGTCGACGGTGCTCGGGATGGTTCACCGTGCCGGCGCGGCGTCCCGCTCTGAACTGACCCGGAGCACCGGCCTCAACCGTTCGACCATCGCCGCACTGGTGGGTGAGCTGGTCGAACTGGGACTGGTGAACGAGAGCGAGCCCGACGCCAACAACCGGGTCGGCCGGCCGAGTCCGGTCGTCACCGCCAGCGGACGCGTCTGCGCGATCGCCATCAACCCCGAGATCGACGCCGTGACCGTCGGCGTGGTCGGCCTCGACGGCACCGTGCACCACCGGGTGCGGTACCCCACCGAGTCGGTGCCGACCGTCGCCGACGCGGTCGCGATCGGGCGTTCCATCATCGACGGGATGCGGCCGGATCTCGACGACCGGTACCGCGTCGTGGGCATCGGAGCGGCCATCCCCGGGCTGGTGCGGGTCTCCGACGGGGTGGTGCGCCTGGCGCCGCACCTGGACTGGCGGGACGAGCCGTTCGCCGAACTCCTCGCCGCGGCCACCGGATTGCCCGTCGACGCCGGCAACGACGCCAACCTCGGGGCCAACGCCGAACGACTCTTCGGCGCCGGTCGCGGCTACGCCGACCTCGTCTACCTGAACGGGGGCGCCAGCGGCATCGGCGCCGGGGTCATCGTCGACGGCAAACCGCTCACCGGCCGATCCGGATACGCCGGTGAACTCGGCCACACCCTGGTGAACAGCACCGGCATCCGCTGCCACTGCGGGGCGATCGGGTGCCTCGAGACCGAGGTCAGCCAGTCGGCCCTGCTGCGCGTGCTCGACCTGCCCGGCGCCGACCCGGACGAACTCGACCGGGCGCTGGCAGGGGCATCCGCTGACGAACGCGTGCTGGCGGAAGTCGAACGGCAGCTCGGCCACCTGGCCGTGGCGGTGCGGAACGCCGCCAACGTGTTCAACCCCGAGCTGATCGTGCTGGGCGGTTTCCTGGGGGCGTTGATCGCCGTCGCTCCGGGCCGGCTCGAGATGCTGGTGACCGAGCACGGTCTTGGCGCGACGGCCGAGTCGCTGGTCATCGCCCGCGCCGAACTCGGCTCCAGGCTGCTCATGATCGGAGCCGCCGAACTGGCCTTCGGCAGTCTCTTGGCCGACCCGGCCCGCATCCCGTTTCCGTGAGCATCACCCACCCCGGCGACGCACTGTCGCGCAACCAACGCCTGGCCTACATCGTGGTCCTCGGCGCCCTGACCGCGCTCGGGCCCTTCACCATCGACCTGTACCTGCCTGCATTCCCGCTGCTCGAACAGGACCTCGGAGTCTCGGCCACCCAGATCCAACTCACCCTGACCGGGACCATGATCGGTTTCGGCCTCGGGCAGCTGATCGTCGGGCCGTGGAGCGACACGGTCGGCCGGCGGTTGCCGCTGCTGCTGGCCACCGGGTTCCATGTGCTGGCCTGCGTGGGCGCCGCGATGTCCGCGGACATCGTCTGGCTGAGCCTGTTCCGAGTGCTGCAGGGATTCGGCGCGGCGGCTGGGGGCGTGGTGGCGATGGCGATGGTCCGCGACCTGTTCGGCGGCAAGCCGCTGGTCAAGATGCTGTCCCGGCTCGCCCTGGTCAGTGGACTCGCCCCGGTGCTGGCCCCGGTGACCGGCTCCCAGCTGCTGCTGGTGATGGACTGGCGGGGAGTCTTCTGGGTGCTCGCCGCGTACGGCGCCGTCGTCATCCTGGCTGTCGCCGCGCTGGTGGCCGAGACCCTGCCGGCGAGCAGGCGGCGTTTCGCCGGCCACAGCACGCTCGGCCAGCGCTACCGTGCCGTGCTCACGGACCGGGTGTTCGTCGGCGTGGCGATCATCGGTGCGATGACGTTCACCGGATTGTTCGCCTACCTGGCCGCGTCGCCGTTCCTGTTCCAGCAGGTCTATGCGTTCAGCCCGCAACAGTACGGCCTGCTGTTCGCCGTAAACTCGGTCGGCGTCGTGCTCGGGGTGCAGCTGGGGTCGATGGTCATGCACCGCACTACCATCGGGCCGCAGTGGATCCTCGCCGTCACCACAGCCGTGCTGGCCATCACCTCGGCCACGATCGTCGTGCTCGACACGTCCGGCGCGGGTCTCTGGGGCACGCTGGTTCCGCTCTGGTTCTTCATTGCGGCCTGCGGATTCACCATGCCCTGCGTCCAGGTGCTCGCCCTCAACGCCCACGGCCACGAGGCCGGGACCGCAGCGGCACTGCTCGGAGCGGCGAACTTCGGCGTCGCCGGACTGATCTCGCCGGTGGTCGGCCTGCTCGGGGTGAGCGACTCGGTGCCGATGGGCGCGGTGATGGGCGCCACCTCCGTGGTGTCGGTCCTCGCCCTCTGGCTGGTGGTGCGGCCGCGGCAGGTGCCCGCCCTCGCCCCGTAGTCCTGTGCGTACTCGCAGGTTCCGGGCGCCTGTGCAACCGGGAACATCGACCTAGCATGGGCTCATGGACAGCAGCGTGAGCAAACCCGAGGTCGCGGCAGAACCGGCGGCGAAGCGCGTCTCGGCGCGCTGGCCGCTGATCAGCGGATTCAGCGCCCTCGCGCTCGCGGTCGCCATCGGCGCCCTGATCACCCTTCGTGAGAAGGGCAAACCGCTCTGGATCGACGTCGAATGGCTGCAGGAACTGGTCGAGCACCGCTCGCCGTTCTGGAACGTGCCCTCCCTGGTGATGAACTACATCGGCGCCGGCATCATCGGGGTCTTCGTCGTGCCGGTGCTGATCGTGGCCATCCTGCTGTTCATCAAACGACCATGGGCCGCGGGCTACTACCTGCTGGCCACGCTGGTCAGTTCCGGCCTCGTGCAGCTGCTCAAGCACCTGTTCGGGCGGGCGCGACCCGAGGACATCCTGGTGATCAGCGACTTCGGTTCATTCCCGTCCGGGCATGTGGCCAACGCGGCGGTGATGGCCACCACCCTGGCGATCATCTTCCCCAAGACCTGGGTATGGGTCGCCGGCGCCGTCTACACGGTCATCATGCTGCTCTCCCGCACCTACCTCGGCGCGCACTGGCTCTCCGACACGATCGGCGGGATGCTGCTCGGAGTCGGGGTGGCCGTCGCGCTGTGGGCGCCGTTCGCCGCCAAGCTCAACGGCGAGCGACATCTGGCGCCCGCGAAACGGGGCTGAGCGCCCGTCGCGGACCGCCCGGTCCCAGCGTGCGACTTCGGCTTGAATCCTCCGTTTTCGGTGGGATCTCCACCGGATCGGATGGTCGACGGGGCAGACAACAACGGATGCCGCACGGTAGCGTCAGTCCATGAGGATACTTCTGGTGGGTGCCGGCGGCGTCGGCGACGCCATCGCCAAGATCATCGCGCGGCGCTCGTTCTACGAGCACGTCGTCGTCACCGATTACGACCTGGCCCGCGCGGAGCGCACCGTCGGCTTCATCGCCGAACGCCACGGGGCGCAGGTGGCCAGCCGGTTCACGGCGGCGCAGATCGATGCGTCGGACCCGGACGTGGTCGCATCCGTTGCCCGCGGGCACCGCGCAACCCATGTGATGAACGCGGTGGAACCCGCGTTCGTGCCGTCGATCTTCGCCGGCGCGCTGGCGGCGGGGTGCGACTACCTCGACATGGCGATGAGCCTCTCTGAGCCGCATCCGGCACACCCGCACGCGCTGACCGGGGTGAAACTCGGCGACGACCAGTTCGCGCGGGCCGGGGACTGGGAGGCCGCCGGGCGCCTGGCGCTGGTGGGGATGGGGGTCGAACCGGGGCTCTCCGACGTGTTCGCCCGCTACGCCAGCGACCACCTGTTCAGCCGGATCGACGAGCTCGGCACCCGCGACGGAGCCAACCTGGTGGTGCGCGACGAGTTCGGCACCGAGATCTTCGCCCCGTCGTTCAGCATCTGGACCACCATCGAGGAGTGCCTGAACCCGCCGGTGGTGTTCGAGAAGGACCGCGGCTGGTACACCACCGAACCGTTCAGCGAGCCTGAGGTGTTCGAGTTCCCGGAGGGGATCGGAGCGGTCGAATGCGTGAACGTCGAGCACGAGGAGGTGCTGCTGATGCCCCGCTGGCTCGATGCGCGGCGGGTCACCTTCAAGTACGGGCTCGGGGAGGAGTTCATCGGAGTGTTGAAGACGCTGCACCTGCTCGGGCTGGACAGCGTCGAACCGGTTCGGGTGCGCTCGGCGGACGGGCCGGCACACGTCGCACCGCGCGACGTGGTGGCGGCCAGCCTGCCGGACCCCGCCACCATCGGCCCGCGGATGACCGGCAAGACCTGCGCCGGAGTCTGGGTGACCGGCACCGGCCTGGACGGCACGCCGCGGGAGGTGTATCTCTACCATGTCGCCGACAACGAGTGGACGATGGCGGAGTACGGCTCCCAGTGCGTGGTCTGGCAGACCGCGCTGAACCCCGTGATCGCACTGGAACTGCTCGCGACCGGCGTCTGGCAGGGGCAGGGCGTGCTCGGGCCGGAGGCCTTCGACGCGAAGCCCTTCCTCGACCTGATGCAGGCGCCGGTGGCGGAGGGCGGCTACGGGCAGGCCTGGGGCCTCGAGGAACGGGCGCCGGGCGCGGCTGCCGCGCCGGCTGGCCCGGCGGCCGACCCGGGGG